>CAZEXF010000082.1:0-5841 GCA_964516855.1 uncultured archaeon
GACAGTCAAATTTTAGCAAAAATTTTCCAGCCGCTTTATGCCGAAGAACTGAAATCCGAAGAAAAAATCCGGACCAATATAATAAACGGTTCAAAGGAATATTATATTTGTTTCTTAGATAAGATACCCGTTGGAGCGTTATCCCTAAAATTTGACGATGATCAATGTGAATTGGATGCAATTGCAGTAACGGACAAAGGAAAGGGATACGGCTTGAAATTGCTGAGATTCGCAGAGAACCTCGCAGATAAAAGAAAGTGTACCAAAATATGGTGTTATAGCCTTGTCCAGCATGGAGTTGAAGATTTCTATAAAAAACATGGCTGGATTGAAGTAGAATTAATCAAGGATTTTTATCCAGGTAAGGATTGTTACAAATTTTCAAAATCCCTCATCCTCAGGTAGGATGATCACTAAGAAACCCCTTCCCTTTCAGGCCATCCCCTTCCTCATAAGTTCCAGTTCTTCCAGGAACGAATCGTATCCCTTTAATGTCCTGTCATTGTGTTCCAGTTTCGGATTGTTGAGAAAGTCCCTGACCTTTCCGGAAAGGTATCCCACCATGTCTTCGGGAAAATTCCCCAGCCTCTCGGCCTTCATCTCTTCAGCCTGCCTTCTCGCGTTATCATATTTCTTTATTAAATCCTTGATCTCGGAGAAGTGTCCGGGCAGATCATCGGCCGATATCCTGACTGAAGATATGGAGTTCAGTCTAGAGAAGATCGCGTCATAAAGGCAATACGTAGCGCTTCTGGCATCTTCCACGTTATCGTACTTTTTTAATTCAACCATTAGAAAAGAAGTGAAGGAAGCTTTTTATTCATTCCACTCCCAGGAACTTCCTGAATATCCAGGTTCCCGGTATGCTCGCCAGCACGTACCAGGAGAGCCATCCCAGGTCGTTCTCGAAGAGGGGGAGCCAGAAGGGAAGGTTAACCTTGACTCCGATGAAAGTGGGATGGATGTAAAGATAGAGAATAATGCCCACCACGATTAGGGAGGCTATCATGGGCTTCTGGCTCAGGGAGAGCTGCTTCTTGTTCAGGGACATCATGTCGCTCATCAGGGCGTTCGCCTTCTTCAGGTCCTTCTCCTTGTTGGCCTTGTTGATCTTTTCCTTCAGGTGCTTCATGTCGATCTTCAGGTTCCTCATCTCGTTCTGGTCCGCGAGGAACCTGTACATGACCGAGATGATGAGCGATATCCCGAGGGCCCACAGAAAGAGCCACTGGTACGGCAGCAACATCAAGACACCCAACCTAAATCCTTATCAGCTTACTAATATTATTGACGGCATCCATTATATTGTTATCATCCACCCTGATGATCCTGAGGATCGCTCCCGCGGCCATGGAATAGAAGGCGCCGTAATACCTGTTAAGTTCCTGGTGCTCTTTAAGGTCCCTGTTTTTGCCCGGGACCTTCTCCAGGATTATGATAAGGTCGGGCTTGTATATCTTGAAAAAGGATTCAGGAACTGCCGGGGCGTACCCGGTCCCGGGTATACTGAACGTGAGGTATCCGTTCACGATGACGTCCTTCCCGGCCGACCTTATGGCCTTTATGAGATTCTTTTCCAGTCCCTCGTAGAAAACCGTGGAGATCTGCCTGGTCATGAAGGACGAATCCGCCGTCTTCATCTCCTTCCTTATCTCCCCGACGTCGTCGAAATCGATGTGGACGTATTTCTTCTTGCTCCTCTGTATGGCGAGGTCGACTATCGATTTCCTGTCGATCTCCTCCAGCCCGCAAACGAAGATGAGCTTCATTCCTTCCCTCCCTTTTTCAGGTAGCTTTTCAGGTCAAGCAGCAGCGAATATTCCCCCGGATCGTTCCTGTACAGGAACGCCAGATAAACGGAAACGAAGTCGAGTATGTACATGACGGAGAGCATCCTGGATATCCTCGAGGGGAAGAACGACCACAGCTCGGTCACGCTGTCGCAGGACCTCCTCAGTAGCATCTTCGTGAACTCGATCCTCTTCCTGATCTGCCCGTTCTCGTCCTCGTCCCTTATTATCAGGAAGGAGAACCTCTTGGTGAGGTGGTTCGGCTTCTCCCAGTTTAGGATCGAATTGTGGTTCAGTTCGGGGTATATCTCCACGAAGGAAGGGACCTTGGAGTTCTCGTTGAACTGGGTCTTACCCCGGTAGGCGACGGCCCCGTATTCCCCCGTCGACTGTATGACGGGCACGGTGTGCATCAGCTTGTAGGCTATCCTTTTCGAGATGTTGTTCTTTATCTCGACGTCCGGCCTGATCTCCTCCCTCGTCTCCTTGAGGTTCCTGATAACCTCTTTCAGGTCATCCGTCTTGACGAATCTCATCTTGCTGAGAACGGTGAGGACCGAGAACAGCATCAATCCCGTTGCATACCTCGGGGGCATTCCGGACGGAACCCTGATTCCCCGCTTCCTGTGCTTCTTCAGGAGCCTTCCCAGTTCCCCTCCGGACGTGACCCCGATGACGTCCAGCCCCCTTTTGCACGCCTGCCTGAAAACGCTGACAGGCTCCTCCGTCCCTCCCGAGCAGCTTATCGCCATCACGAGCCATTCCTTGTCCACATAGCCGGGAAGGTCGTAGTCCTTGACAACCTCGATCTCCTTGTCCGGGAACAGCCCCTTTATAATGTCACCGACAACGGCGGAACCGCCCATGCCGGCAATCAGGACCCTTTTCGGCTTCCTCATCTTTACCTTCTTGGCAAAGTTCTCTCCCAGTAACCTTCCCTTTTCGCAGGTTTCCGGGAACCTCTCTATCAGCTTCAGCACCCCGAGGCTGTCCATCTTCTTCATCCCCTCTGCATCGTCAAGTATCCTCATGAAAATCACCTCTCAATCCTGCCCACACCGGTACATCTCGCCAGCGCCTTCGGGACAACGATCGCCCCGTTTTCCTGGCAGTTCTCCAGTATCGCGGCCAGCGTCCTCTGGGTGGCGACGGCCGTGGAATTCAGGATATGGACGTGGGCTTTCTCCCCGTCCTTCAAGTAGCTGACGTTGAGCTTCCTTGCCTGGTAGTCCGTGCAGTTCGAGCAGGAGACCACCTCCCTGAACCTGCCCTGGGCGGGCATCCACACCTCGAGGTCGTATTTGATGCTCGCGTTGTCGTTCATCTCCCCCGAGCATATGGACATGACCCTGTAGGGCAGCCCCAGCGCCCGGATCACCTTCTCCGCGTTCCCGATCATCCTCTCGAACCAGCGGGCGGATTCCTCCGGCCTGCAGAACACCAGCTGCTCCACCTTGTCGAACTGGTGAACCCTGAATATGCCCTTGGTGTCCTTCCCGTGGGATCCGGCCTCCCTCCTGAAGTTCGTGGAAAACCCCGCATAGGCCTTCGGAAGTCCGGACTCCCCGAACACGTCCCCCATGTGCAGGGCCGCAAGGGTCTGCTCGGCGGTCGCGATGAGGAACATGTCCTCGTTCTCCACCTTGTAAAGCTGGTTCTCGAAATCGGAAAGCTCGGCCGCCGCGGAGATCGCGTCCCTCTTCAGCACGTAAGGCGTCCACACCGGGACGAACCTGTCCTTCCGGAGGATGTCCATGGCCATGCCGATCAGCCCGAGGTTCAGGGAGACCATTTCGTTCTTCAGGTAATAGAACCTGGCGCCCGAAACCTTCGATGCCTTCTCGAGATCGCCCAGGTCGAGCCTTTCCAGGACATCCACGTGGCTCTCCGGCCTTTTCTCAATCAATTTGTACTTCATCTTCCCCCCGGACTCCTTCTTGAAATCCGGGAGATCATCCCTGAATACGATGGCTTCGCCCCACGTCCTTATCAGCCTGTTCTTGCTTTCGTCGTTGCCCACCGGGACGTCCTTGTGGAGTATGTTCCCCACGCCGTACCTCGCCTCGTCCCTTTTCCTGAGAAGCTCCCTTATCTTCTCGTCGTTGTCCTGGATCTCATCGTTCACCTTCTTCATCTCCTTTATCTTCCCTTCTGCCGGCTTTTTCGATTTCTTCAGCCCGGCTATCTCTTTCGTGACGAGGTTCCTCCTGTGCTTCAGCCCGTCGTTCCTCTTCAGGAGGCTCCTCCATTCTTTGTCGTACCTTATCACGAGGCCGACGGCCTTCGTGTCCTTGAACCTCTTCTTCTCCGACTCCCGGATGATCTCCGGGTGCTCCCTGAACATGCGTATGTCGATCATTCAGCCTTCCTCGCTCTCGTAATTGACGAGGGAAAATATGTCGTATTTCCCCAGCCTTTCCCTTCCCCTGCAGTAGTCCAACTCTATTATGAAACCGATCCCGACCACGTCCCCCCCGGCGCTTTCGACTAGTTCGGCGGCGGCCTCCATCGTCCCCCCGGTTGCCAGGAGGTCGTCCACCAGGAGCACCCTGTCCCCCGGCTTCACGGCATCCTCGTGCATCTCGACCCCGTCAGAGCTGTATTCCGTCTCGTAATCCTTCCTCACCGTCCTGTAAGGGAGCCTCCCGGGCTTCCTGATGATCACGAGGCCGACCCCCAGCTCGTGCGCGATCACGCTTCCGAGAATGAAACCCCTGCTCTCGATGCATGCGACCTTGTCGATCTTCCTGTCCCCGAATCTGGAGATCATCTCCCTTATCACGTGCCTGAAGGCCTCGTGGTCCTGGAGAAGGGTGGTTATGTCCCTGTACATTATCCCCTTCCTGGGGAAATGGGGGACAGTCCTTATCCTGGATTTTATGTCGATTCCTTCGCCCATAATATCCAGATTTGGATCGGTTATTAAAAAATGGATGCCCCACTTCCCGGTATTCCGGCCAATAAAGGCGAACCTTGCCTGCCCGATGGAGGCGGGATGCAACCGGTGAACTGGTCAGAAAGATAGAAGACGTTACCGGTAAAATTCAACCCCAATCTCCTCTTTTTAAAGATTTCTGATAAATTTCATCATGAATACGGATGATATAAAGAGGTATATCAAAGAAGAATGTGCAGTTTGTCCAGAGCTGAAGTGCTCTGTCAGGAAAACATATTTTGGTGTAAAATCCGTGCCCCAAACGGATATTCCAGATTATTCCAGGACTTTGATTGAAGCCTGCTCATTTTCGAAAAATCATTCCTGATTTGCCCGGAGGGCATGATCAGCCTTCAGCTTCCCTCTCCCGGACCCATACCGAGGCCCTGTGAAGGGTGTGGAAGGTCCCCGCGTCGCTCCAGAACCCCTTCAGGACGTGGAAGCCCATCTTCCCGTTCCTTATGTACTCGTTGTTCACGTCCGTTATCTCGTATTCCCCCCTCCCGGAGGGTTTGAGTTTCCTTATTACCCCGAAGACGCCCGGGTCGAACATGTAGATCCCGGTGACCGCGAGATTCGTTTTCGGTTTCTCCGGCTTCTCCTCGATTCCCTTCACCTTGTCGCCGTCCAGCTCAGCAACCCCGAACCTCTTCGCGTCCGGGACCTCCTTCAGGAATATCATCGCTCCCAGGTCCGAGTCCCTGAACCTTTCGTAGTGTTCCTTCACGTTGTCCTCTATTATGTTGTCCCCCAGGACGACAACGAACTTCTCATTCCCCACGAAGTCCTCGGCAAGGGAAAGCGCCTGCGCGATCCCCCCGGCCTCCTCCTGCAACTCGTAGGTGAGGTTCACCCCGAACTCCTTCCCGCTTCCCAGGAGCTTCAGGAAGTCCCCCGCATGCTCCTTCCCGGAAACGATCAGGATGTCCCTTATTCCCGCGTCTATCAGGGTCTGGAGCGGGTAGTATACCATGGGCTTCGAAAAAATCGGCAAAAGGTGTTTATTGGTTACCCTGGTACACGGATACAGCCTAGATCCGCTCCCCCCGGCAAGTATTACTCCCTTCATTCTATCCGCCCCATATATCTCTTGGGAATTTCATTTAAATTTATTCT
>CAZEXF010000083.1:0-5791 GCA_964516855.1 uncultured archaeon
ATATACCCAAGCGGTATTAACCAGTTTGCCTGCGGATATGTTGACAGCTTCGGGATAGCAAGGCATTATTATAACGATGAAGAAAGGGAAACCCTTGGCCTGTGTACAGCAGGCATGTTCATCAGGAAAAGCGTTGTTGAAAAGATAGGTTATTTCGACGAAGGATTTTCCCCGATGTTTTTCGAGGATCTGGAATACACCATAAGGGCGAAAAAAATGGGATACAGGACAGTTTACACTCCGAGGGCGGTCCTGATGCACAAGGAACACGGGAACATCAAAAAGGCCGACCTGAAATTCAGATCCTTCATAATATCAAAGGCAAGGATCAGGTACATGCTTCTGCATTTTTCCATACCGAGACTTATTTTCGCGCTGCCGTTTGAAATACCAAGGATTTTTTCCCAGACTCTGGGGTTGAAAGTCCAATATCTGATCAAGGCATATCTAATAAATCTTTTGGACCTAAACGATATCATCAGAAGAAGAAATATGATGAAAGCGAGGTACTGGAATGAAAATTCAGATAATAGCACACAATAAGAAATATCAGCCCGGAAACGTGATGATGCGGTGGGACAGATTCCCCTTGCTATTCCAGAGAATGGGCCACAGTGTAGATCACGTTCTGCTCAAGGACTGGAAGAAGTTCTATCTCAGATACCTCAGTTTCAGGCCGGACGTTGTCATTTCCGTAGGGGTGGTGGGATCGTTCCCCGCGTTTCTGAAGAAAATGAGACTCATCAGGACACCCCTGGTCCATGACTGGACAGACGATTACACGGACGTCATGGGAAAGAGACACGGGATTTCGAAGATATCCTTCCTGGAGCACTTCATACTGAACAATTCCGACTATGTGACAACCCCGAGCAGGTTTCTTCAGAAGAAATGCGAGTTGTACGGAATCGACGCGAAATACATTCCGCACGGGGTGAACCGGGAATTCTTCAAGGAAAAACCCGCGAGACTCAAGGGAAAAATAAAGGTGGTCTATGTCGGCTCCCAGTCCGAATACAAGATGACCGACAAGATCATCAGGGCCGTTGAGAACAGGGAATGCGACCTTTATCTTTTCGGGAAAACCAACGAGAAAATGAAGGGGATGGCAGGGAATAACGTCCATTTCATGGGAGAGGTGAAACACACCGAAATCCCGAGATATCTGCGCGCCTCGGATGTCCTCGTATTCGCCGCGGACGACGATTCCACGCTGAAGATGTTCGAATACATAAAGGCAGGAAAGGCGATACTTGCCCTGAAGGGAAGGCCCGGGTACATTCTTGACAACAACGTCAACGCCCTTCTGGTTGACGACCTTGGTTACGGATTGGAAAAACTGCTGAAAGACAAGAATCTCAGGGACAGGCTCTCGAAAAACATAAAAAAAATCAGGGTCGATAACTGGGAAAATGTGGCAAAAAAATACTTAAATCTATTGGAATCCATAATCAAGAGATAAATATGCTCAGGGTCGGCGTTATCGGATGCGGCAGATGGGGAGTCAATCACGTCAGGGGCTATTCGAAAATCAAGGACTGCGAACTGATAGGAATATCTGACATTTCCAAAGAGGCCGCACGGATCGCTGAGGAATACGACGTCGAATTCTTTCCGGATGCTGAAGAATTGATCAGAAAGGTGGATGCGGTCTCGGTCGTCACCCCGACGGATACCCATTACGAAATAGTCAGGAAATGCCTTGAAAGGGGGAAGCACGTTCTTGTGGAAAAGCCGATCACACTCGATTACAAATCTGCTAGTGAGCTCGTCAAGATTGCCAAAGAAAAAAAACTGGTCCTGGCGGTGGGACACCTGTACAGGTTCAACAGTTCCGTGGTCCAGTTGAAGGAAATGATCAAATCCCTGGGAGACATAAACCACATTTCATGCAGGTACATACATTCCACAAAGCCGCCCAGGAAAGACAGCGGCGTCATATTCAATTTCTCCTCCCATCTTTTCGACATCCTTTATTTCCTTCTGGAAAGGGATCCGGAAAGGATTTTCTGCAAAAGGGTGAATTATCTTGACAGGGAAAGGGAGGATTATTCTGACATAGTTCTCGATTACGGGGATTTCACCGCAACCCTCGAATGTTCCTGGCTGCATCCCCTGAAAAGGAGGGACATCTGGATCATAGGATCCAAAAACAAGGTGTACGCCGATTTTTTAAATCAGAGAATCGAAAGACATCAGATAGAAATCACACCAGAAAAATCCGTCAATTCAGGGGTTAAGGTAACCGAGACGAAGAACGATCCGCTGGGTGACGAACTTAAGCATTTCCTGGAATGCGCCCTGGAGGGAAAGAGTCCTTTAAACAGCGGGGAAGAGGGCCTGAAAGTGATCAGATTGTGCGAGCTGGCCTTGAAATCCGCGAGTGAGGGGGTCGAGATAAGATTATGAAAGTTCCATTGTCAGCGCCGACCGTGACCGAAGAAATGAAACAATCCGTACTGAAGGTTCTGGACAGCGGAAGGTTTGTGAAAGGTCCGATGGTCGAGGAATTCGAAAGCCAGTTTTCCAGCTACTGCGGGACCAGGTATGGGATCGGGGTCAATAGCGGGACTTCGGCCCTGTACATCGCGATAAAGGCGCTCGGGATAAAGCAGGGCGACGAGGTTCTCCTGCCGTCGCATACGTTCGTTGCAACCGCGACCCCGGTCCTTCTGGCCGGGGGGAAGCCCGTGTTTGTCGACATAGGGGACGATTACCTGATGGACATGGAAGATCTGGAAAGGAAGATCACGGACAAAACGAAGGCGATTATCTGCGTGCATCTTTACGGCCAGATGTGCGACATGAAAAGGCTCAACGAAATAAAGAAAAAGCACGATCTTTACCTTATTGAGGACGCGTGCCAGGCTCACGGAGCGGAATACGAAGGGAGAAGGGCAGGTTCATTCGGGGACATATCATGCTTTTCCTTTTTTCCTTCCAAGAACATAACGGTCTGCGGGGACGGGGGGATGGCCGTCACCGGCAGCAGCGATTATGAAGGAGTGATGAGGTCCATCAGGGACCAGGGAAGGGATTACAGAACTGCTGAAGGCAAGTTCACGAGTACTATACTCGGACTGAATTTCAGGATGTCGGAGATATCCGGAGCGATAGGAACGGAGCAGCTTAAGCTCGTGGACAGTTGGATAGAGAAAAGAAGGAAAATTGCAGAAACGTATGACAGGCTTCTTTCCAGTGATTTAATAAAGCCCATTGTGAATGAAAAATGCAAGCATGTTTATCATCTCTATGTTGTCAGGAGCAAAAAAAGAGATGATTTGAAGAAATTTCTCGCGGAAAAGGGGATAGAAACAGGGATACATTACCCCTTGCCGATACACAGCCAGCCCCTGTTCCAAGGAAACTGGGATCTTCCCAACACGGACAGGATAACCGGAGAAATACTTTCACTCCCGATATTCCCTACCATGAAAAAAGAGCAGGTAAAATTCGTCTGCGAAAAGATAAACGAATTTTTCGGGTAGGGTGATGACTATGTGCGGAATAGCAGGATTCTATGGCTTTGAAGACATGGATCTGCTCAAGAGAATGTGCAACGTCATCCGTCACAGGGGACCGGACGATTACGGCTATTTCACTGACAAAAACGTCTGCATGGGAAACCGCAGGCTGAGCATAATCGACCTGAAAACGGGGAATCAGCCGATACACAACGAGGAAGAGACCATATGGATAGTCTATAACGGCGAGGCATATAATTACAAGGAATTGAGGGAGGTCCTTGAATCCAGGGGACACCATTTCTACACGAATTCCGACACCGAAGCGATCGTTCATGCATACGAGGAGTACGGGGATGACTGTGTGAATAAGATAAGGGGGATGTTCGCCTTCGCCATATGGGACTCGGCGAAAGAGAGGCTTTTCCTAGCGAGGGACAGGCTTGGAATAAAGCCCCTTTATTATTCGAGGATCAGAGGAAAGATTTTCTTCGGGTCTGAGATAAAGTCCATACTCCAGAACGGAA
Source organism: uncultured archaeon (assembly GCA_964516855.1). Classification (GTDB taxonomy): domain Archaea; phylum Aenigmatarchaeota; class Aenigmatarchaeia; order QMZP01; family QMZT01; genus CAZEXF01. Next base: position 3,992 of record CAZEXF010000083.1, read on the forward strand.
TGGAAAGAAAGGTCGACAGGAACTCCCTCAGCAATTACCTGACGTTCGGATACATACCCGCTCCCGACACCATGTTTGAGGGGATCAAAAAGCTTCCCCAGGGACATACGTTAACGGTGAAGGGAGGAAAAATGAAGATTTCGAAATACTGGGACATAGAATACAATCCGGTCAAAGGCGGGGAGAATGATCTGGCCGGCCGGCTGAAGGAGCTTCTGGAGGAATCGGTGAAAATCCGGATGATGAGCGAGGTCCCCCTGGGAATATTCCTTTCAGGGGGGCTTGATTCAAGTTCGGTCGTCGCGATCATGAGCAGGATGACCGACAAGGTCAAGACGATCTCCGCGTCCTTCGAGACCGGAGGGTATTTCGACGAGTCCGGATATGCGAGAGCCGTCTCGGAAAAATTCGGGACCGACCACAAGGAAATCGTTCTGAAGGGGAAATGCTCGAAACTGCTCCCGAAAATCATCTGGCATTTCGACGAGCCGAGCGCGGATCCTTCTTCATTCGCCGAATACCTCATATCGGAAAAGGCGAAAAAACACGTCACCGTCTCCCTGGTGGGGGAGGGAAGCGACGAGCTTTTTGCCGGGTACCGCCAGAACAAGATCATGGGGATGGCCTACAAATACCATAAAATGATACCAGGCCACCTGAAAAGGAAAACCATACCGAAGATTGCAAGAAAGATATCCGAGAAGAGCGGCAGGAGAAAAATCAAGCGTGGCATGGAGTTCCTCAGTGGATTCACCCCCACGCTCGGGAATAAGAAGGAAAGCTACAAGCAGATAATCCAGATATTCCCGGAAAAGGACAAGAAGGAGATAATGCCCGGTTCCCGGGAGGAGAGAATAATTTCTGGCCACTTCAGCAGCAGAGATTTCCGAAGGGGGATGTTTTCCTTCGAGCTGAAGGTCTCGCTTCCCGACATACTTCTCATGAACGTGGACAAGATGACTATGGCTCATTCAGTCGAGGCGAGGGTCCCCTTCCTTGATCACAGGCTTGTGGAATTCTCCTCACGTCTGCCTTTTAATATGAAATTAAGGAATATGGATGAGAAATATATCCTTAAGAAGGCGATGAGGGATGATCTTCCTAAAGAGATCATCAGGAGAAAGAAGCACCCTTTCGCTGTTCCCCTAGTACAGTGGTTTGAATCGGACATGGAGGGATTGGTCAATGACTATATGTCAGGGGACGTCATCAGAAAGCAGGGATTCTTCAACTACAGATACGTTGAAAGGATCGAAAGGGACAGGAATTACAACCAATTGTGGCCGGTCTTATTCTTCCAGATCTGGCACCGGGAATTCATCGAAAACCATATATAAATTTGATTTACAACGATTATACTATGTTTGAGCCGATATTCGAAATAATGCAGAAGGGAAGGGCAAGATTCGAGAGAGCTTTCCATGGTTACGACATCCACAAGACCGCGGAAATATGCAGGGGAGTCAAGATCATCTACAATGATAAAAAAAGGAAAGGCCAGCTGACAATGAAGAGGTTTTCCTGGATAGGTATAGACTGCATTATAGACATCACGAGGAACGTTACGCTGGGAGAATACGTCCAGCTTGCCCCCAGAGTCATGATCTTCACCCATGACAGCTCAAGGAGCATGAAGAACCCGAAGGAAGGGGAAGTGAAGATCGGCGACAGGGCATACATAGGAGCCGGGGCCATACTGCTGCCCGGGGTCACGGTCGGAAGGGGCTCGATCGTGGGGGCCGGTGCAGTCGTGACAAGGGACGTGGAAGAAGGATCTGTCGTGGTTGGAGTTCCGGCAAA
>CAZEXF010000084.1:0-5780 GCA_964516855.1 uncultured archaeon
GCTTTTTTGGGGAGATTTCATAAAGAGAAATCCCTTAATCACTTAAAAATAGTGATTCAATCATATATAAAGATTTGGTGGGACGAGGCAAGTAATGATACTCTGAATATTGGATATAAGTTGTCTTGCTATGACTTTTCAAGGTTTATCTCCTTCACCTTCGCGGCGGGAAGCGTGACCAGATAGGCCCTCCCCGTGTCGATCACCGAGGCGTTCACCGTGATCGTGTCACCGTAAAGGAGATAGCCTGCGGCCTCGTGTATGTGGCCGAATACGTGGAGTACCGGGCGCTTGGTCTCGACGAACTCCCTGAACTCCAGCAGGCCGGCGTTGTTCCCCAGGAACGTCAGGTCAAGGATCCCGTAGGGCGGCTCGTGGGTTATCAGCACGAGCTTCTTTGGGTCGATGCCCTTTGTGATCTCGTACATCTCGTCATGCACGAAGAACCTGGAATCCACCCCGAGGAAGGCGTATCCCCCGTAAACCTCCATCATGTTGTTCAGCATGGTCACCTTCTCGTTTCCTGTCTGGAGGTTGAAGTCCCAGTTCCCGTGCACGAAGAACGTCTTGACCTTCAGCTTTCCGAACGCCTTTTTCGCGCTGCCCTTGTCCATGAAGTCCCCGGAGTTTATAAGGACGTCCGGCTTGTGCTTCCTGATCGCCTTCAGCGTGCCTTCCCAGAGCTTCTTGTCGTCATGTATGTCCGATACGCAGAGTATTTTCATGCATCATCACCAAAAGTATGAGTATATTTACGAAATAATATATATAATTTTGCAACGTTCAGGACTGGTACTCGCTCTTGGAGACGTATTCGGATTTGACCGAATAAGTGGATTCGACGGAAGTCCTGTCTTCCGTGCTGAATTCGTACTTCTCTTCCTGGCCGGAGTCCTCTGCCTGCCGGACAGGCTTTTTCACCTCTGCCTCAAAGATTTCATAGGGCGGGGGAAATTTGGATTTGGACAGGGTTCCCGTCGCGAACTTCGAAAGGATTTTACCCGTTTCCAGGTCGAACCCGTACATATGGCAGTCCATTGACCCAAAATAAATTCGGGATTTCCATACGGCGGGGGTTCCCCAGGACCCTTCCTCGATCCTCTGTTTCCACAGGATTTTCCCGTCCCCGGGGTCAAGGCAGTAGACCCCTCCTGTCTCGTCCGAGAAGTAAAGCCTGTTGTCATGGACAATCGGATTGGAACCGGTAATTCCCCCGTCTGCCTTGAACCTCCAGGTCTCCTTTCCCGTTTTTTGGCCGAGGGCGAAAACGAAACCGTCCCTGCAACCGTGGTAAACCCTTCCGTCGTAAACGAAGGGTATGCTTGAATTCCCGTATTTTCCTGTGGGGAACCTCCAGATCTCCTTTCCTGATCCGGCGCCTACGGCATAGAGCATATTGTCCATTCCGCCGAAAAATATAACGCCGTCATGAACCCTGAGCGGCCCGGTGGACAGTATCTCTTCCCCGGTCCTGAACCTCCAGACCTCCTTGCCCGTAACCGAATCGATGCAGTACAAATAACCGTCATAGCTCGCCATGAACAGCCTGTCCTTCTCGAAACCGGCCGTGGATACGACCGCGTCCCCCGTCCTGAACCTCCAGATCTCCTTCCCGGTCTTCCCGTCTATCGCGTATACGTTGGAATCCCTGGAACCGAAATATGAGATCCCGTTGGAGACAACTGGCGTCGAGAATATCTCCCCGCCTGTCCTGAAGTTCCACAGCTCCTTACCGTCCAGGTCCAGCGCGTGGACGGAATAGTCATAGCTGCCTATCAGGATCGATTCCCCGAAAAGAACGGGGGAGGTGAAATACATCATCCCCCCTGCCTGGAATCTCCATACCTCTTTCGAGGTTTCCAGGTCAAAGCAGTAAACGTTGTTGTCGAGGCAGCCGAAGATGATCCTGTCATCATGGATCAGCGGGGAGTTTACGATGCTCCCCCCGTAACTGACCTTCCAGATCCTGTCGAACTTCCTGGTCTTCCGGACCTGCATGTCCTCCAGCTCGGTGTCGAAGTCCGAGAAGCCGGAGTCGAAACCGCCGAATTCGAAGTCCATGCTTAGAAATTACCGTGAAGGATTAAAAATCATACCAGCAAATCCCTCGCCGTCATGCAGAGGATTTTTGTGAAATCTGACAGTTCGTCCAGGTAGGTGTATTCATTCGCTATGTGGGCTACCTTGTCCCCGGGACCGAAAACGGCAGTGACCGTTCCGGACTCCGCGAGGGGCTTGGCGACGGTGGTCCCGGAAGCCCCGTATATCTCTGGTGTTACCCCAACGACTGATTTTATGTTTTCGGACACGGATTTAACGAGCCTGTTCTTCCTTTCCTGCAGGAACGGCTTCTGGTCGTCGATTGTTTCGATTTTGAATTTCGCTTTCGGGTTTCCTTTCCTCACCTTCTCTGTCATTTTTTCAACGTCCCTGATGATGTCGTCCCTTTTCATGCCGGGAAGGTACCTGAAATCGATCCTTGCCTCGCACCTTCCCGGAACGACGTTCGGGGCGATCCCGCCCCCGATGGTTCCGAGGTTCTTTGTTGGAGGGGAGAACATCACGTTCGAACGGTACTTGTACCTGAACCTCCTGAACTCGTTGAGGAACTCGACCATGTTTTCGATCGCGTTCACCCCCAAATCCGGTTTCGAGCCGTGCGCCTGCTTACCGACCGAAACTATCCTTAGGAACAGCAATCCCTTCTCCCCGACGGAGACCCTTTTCAGCCGGGTCTCCATGTCAGGCACTATTGCGTAATCGGCCGAGACCTTCCTTTCGTTGATCAGGTATCTCAGCCCGAGCCTCGATCCCCTCTCCTCGTCCGCCAGGCAGGCGATTACCAGGGTTCCCTTTAGCCGCCCCTCGATCCTTTTCAGTATCTTACCCGCAATGAGGGAGCATGCCATGGGGCCCTTGTTGTCGACCGTCCCCCTACCGTACAGCCTGTTTCCCCTGATCTCCGCCCTGAAGGGATCGGTCTTCCATCCGTCCCCCGGGGGGACTACATCCAGATGGGTGGCGATCATGAGGACCGGGGACCCCTTGCCGACGTACCCGAGTATGTTGGTCCTTCCCTTCCGTTTTTCGAGGACCCTGTACCTGATTTTATATTTCCGGAAGAATCTTTTCACGACATCCGCTGCCCTGTACTCATTACCGGGAGGGTTGACTGTATTCCTGGCGATCAGTTTTTTCAGAACCCAGATCAGTTCCTCTTTACTGGAACCCACTTCACTCGAAAAATCCATAATAATATTTTAAACTTGCAAATAAAATAAACTCTTATGGCGGAGTTCGAGACCATTCGCGTTAGCACGAAGGGATTCTGCGACATAATAAACATCACCCCCCAGCTGGAGGGGGTTCTTTCCAAATCGAAAATAAGGAACGGTATCGTCAACCTTTTCGTTTCCGGCTCCACCGCCTCCATCTCCGCGATAGAATACGAGCCGAACCTGATAAGGGACATGGAGGAGGCACTCGAGAAGATCGCCCCTAAAGATAAGACGTACCACCACAGTAAGACCTGGCACGACGACAACGGATTCTCCCACGTAAGGGCGACCCTGATGAAGCCCGGACTTTCGATTCCGTTCAGGGACAAAAAACCTCTGTTGGGCACCTGGCAGCAGTGCGTCCTCCTCGACTTCGACAACAGGCCGAGGGAGAGGGAAATCAATGTGACGGTCATCGGGGAATGATCACTTGTCCAGCATGTCCATCAGGTCGTCCTCTGTTCTCTTCATGAGACGGACCTTGAGACCCCTCTCGATCTTCCTTATGGTCTGGTCGTCAGGGCGGAAGCCGTGGGACTCGATCCTACGGAGGACGGATTCCGATATCCCTATCCTCCTGGCGGCGTCCTTCTGGGAAAGCTCCATCGATTCCCTTCTTTTTCTTATCAGTCCGTGGAAGTTATCGGGGAGCTCCCTCTCTTCAATCTCGAAATCCGGGGAATATCCTGGCCTCTTGACCGGAAGCCTGACAGCCTTCGATTCCGCAACCTCCTCGCCAAGGTCCCTGCAGTTTTCGCAGACGCTGAAGACCCCGCCGTCCATCCTGATCTTCCTGGGATTCTTTACCTCTGCTCCGCAGATCTCGCATTCTGCCATAATCGATCTTTCGTTTGAGGTCAATGATTTATCTTAACGGTCACGTTGGAAACGTCCCAGCTTCCGGTTCCGGAGAATTTGAGCGTGTTGGATCCAATGGAAACGTCATCCTCCCCGAACCCCACGGAATTGTGCCCGTCCCTCAGGGCCTGGAGGTTGAGCGAATTTCCGTTGATCTTTATGCTGAAGACGCCTTCCTTGTATATGCTGTCTATGTCGAAGTATATCTCCCCTTCCCCCTCAGAAAGGAGACCGAGTTCGCTTTCGGTCATCTCGAAGTCCTTTGTCTGCACGACGTTGTCCGTTGACAGGTAGATGTCGAACCTCACGTCGTCTATGCTGAAGACGTCGCCGGACTTGAAGGCTATCACGTTGTCGCCGATCTTGAGAATGTCTGCTACGTCCGAATAATCGAATTCAAGCGTCTCGAGGTGCTCGGGGTCTGACTTCCGGAAGACCTCCCTGCCGTTCATCAGTATTATCAGCTCTCCCGACTGGCCCGAGGTCGTATAGAAGCTCAGCACCCCCCTGTCCCAGGATGCCATCTCGCTGGAATGGAGCTCGATGAAAAGGAATTTTTCAGGTCCGTAGTCCGCCTCGACAACGAAATTGTCCAGGGTGTAAACGGAATTCCAGCACCATATCTGCCACGGAGGGGGCGTGACCGCCTCGAACTCGAGGACGTTCGTCTTCCCCACGTAGGACGGGTCTATGGAAACGTCGTAATGGAAGAGCCTGGGCACCTTGTCAAAGACGACCCTGTCGTTCCACCTTATTCGGAGGTTGGAACAGGAGGACATCCTGGAGGGGTCGTCATTGACGTCGAAGCCTATCCTTATGCCCTTCAGGGTGTCGAGAATGCCGGCGTCCATTTCCGGATCGAACTTCTTGGTGTCCTGCGCCCCGAAGGCCGGCGACTGCACGGTGAAAGAGGGCATCGAATTCAGCTCCTCTGTGTTGGATTCACCCAGGGAAAACGATCCGAACTGCTCGCTCCTGGATACCACTCCCTCTCCCTGCCCGACCCTTCCTAGGTAGGGGTAATTGGCGATCTCGTAAGACTCTGATCCGCCGCTGGGAGCCGTTCCGGCCCATTCCGCCAGAGGCGTCCCGAAGACCATCATCAGGCCGATGATCGCGAAAGCGAAAATCAGTACGACAAGGAACTCGTCCATATTATTTAATTCCAATAACAAATTTATAAATTGCATTCATGGTGTTTTCATGAAAATACTGTTCAGGGACAGGGGTTCGGGAACGATAAGGCTGCTGGTTGAGACCCTGGACGACCTCTGGCACCTCCGGAAGATCCTCTCCGAAGGGGATCTGATAAAATCGAGGACGATGAGGAAGGCCGTGATAAAATCCGGCAATGATTTCAAATACGGGGAGAAGAGGCCGGTGACCCTTACCATAGAGGCGGAAAAGATCGAGCTCCGGAAGGAATCCAACGTCCTGAGGATAACGGGACCCATCAAGGAAGGCCCGGAGGACGTGAGCAGGCAGTCCTACCACACAATAGAGGCGGAGGTGGGGACGAAACTCACCATCGTCAAGGACTGGAAGAAATACCATCTCGCGATTCTGGAGAAGTCCAGGGTAAGGCACCCCCTCCTGCTGATATGCGTGCTTGACAGGGAAACGGCGAATTTCGCGGTGCTGACG
>CAZEXF010000085.1:0-5616 GCA_964516855.1 uncultured archaeon
GAATAGTATTCCCTGTTCTTATGCATCCGGGTCATGCTACCATTTCCTGAACCTCTTCTTTATCCTGTCCTCGGGCCTGGCAACGATCACTTCCCCCTCAACCCTGACCCTCCTCCTGTCCGGAAGGGTGAACAGGAAGACGCAGTCCTCCTTGATCAGGGTGGCCTCTTTGCCGTCCTCTTTCTCGATTTTCAGGGTGTTCCTGGTCTCGTCTATGACCTTTCCTTTGATCCCGGCACTTTTCGAATTTTTAGAATCTGCAACCTCTATCCTGAGCCCGATAAGCTCGTGCCTGACGATGTTTTCGGGAGTGATCATGGGAATATCTTGATTCCCATACTAAAATCCTTTTTTCCCCTCCAAAAAGCGGGCCTATGACACCTCGATCTTTTCCTCCGGGAAACCCAGTCCTATCAGCGCGTCCTTTATCCTTGCCCTGTGGTCGCCCTGGAGTATGATGGTGTCGTCCTTCAGAGTCCCGCCGCATGCCATTTTCGATTTCAGCTGCTTGAGGATGTCCTTGATGTTGACTTCCTTGCTGATGCCCGATATTATCGTGACGCTCTTCCGGTATCTCCTCTTGTCATGCGTCACGCGTATCCTTTCCTCTTCCTTTGCCACGATGTCGCATACGCAGATGCTCTTGTCAAGACCGCATTTTGGACATATTTCAGCCATTAACCAACCTCACTCCTATATTAGAAATTATCCCAAAAGTAGAATCATTCAGTTCCTGACTTTTCCTGAACATATTCATTTTTCCAATTCTCTTTCCCTCTTGACGGTCTCTATCCTGGCGACCGTCCTCCTGATCTCCCTTATCCTTCCGGGAGACGTGACAGAAGCTCCTATGTGTATGTTGGCCTTCTCCTTGGAAAGCTCCAGCTTCATCTCCTTCAGGTTCTTGTCCAGATCCTTCCCGTCCATCTTCCTTATCTCTTTGACTCTCAGAATGGCCATCATTTATCACTCTTTTCTGACTTTTTCTTGTCTTTATTCTTTTTATTGCTTCTCTTCTCCTCGGGCACGTCCTCGGCGATGATCGGCGCCTTCGTCATTATCCTCACCTTCACCCCGATCTTTCCCGGCCTGCTGTTCGCCTCCTCGAAGCCGTAATCGACCAGTTCCTTGGCGGGCTGGCCGCAGTGCTTGAGGTAGCCGTCCGTGAACTTGCCTATCCTCCCCTTCGATCCGCCCAGCTTTCCCGATATGACTATCTCCACGCCTATGGCCCCCGAAGACATCACCTTCTTGAGCATGATGTTCCCGATCTTCTTGTAATTGTATCCCCTCTCCAGAGCCGAGGTGATCCTCTTCGCCACGATGTCCGCGTCCAGATCAGGTTTCGGGATGCTCCTCACGTCGATCTGGGGGTTCTCCAGGTTGAATTTCGTGCGGAGGGTCTCCGTCATGTCATTGATCTTCCTCCCCCCTGCCCCGATTATTCTTCCCGGCTTGTCGGTGTATATGATAGTCTTCACTCCCATCGGCGTCCTCTCGAGCTCGATCTTGGAGTAGCTCTCGCTGGAAAACCTCTTCCTGATGAAGTTCTCGATCTGCCTTTTCCTTATGCTGTAGGCCACAAAAAAGCTTTTCGTCAACATAAACATCACTTCTGGACCAGCACTATCTGGATGTTGGTCATCTTCCTCCTCGTCCTTCTCATCTTCAGTCTCCTCGGCCTTACGAAGGTGAATCCCTTGTGCGCCGACGCGCTGATCACCATCCTTCCTATGTCGAGGCCCTTGAACACGGCGTTGGATTCCGCGGAATTCAGCAGTTCCATGATTCCCTGGGCCGTTTTCGTGTAGTATTTGCCGTCAAGGCTCCTCTTCTGGTCAACCAGGTCCCGGAGAAGGCTCTTCCCCTTCGCCAGGTTCTTCCCGTTTATCGCCCTGCAGAGGATAACCGAGTTTTTCAGGGATATCCTGAGGGCCCTTCCCTGGGCCCTTGCCGACTTCTTCGGATCCGGATTCATAGCGTACCTGTCCATGCATTCACCTTACTTCAGCGGAACGAACTTGCTCGATCTTGTCGCGCCGAAACCGGGAGCAGAATGCTGTATCCTCTTCCTGGTCATGGCGAACTCTCCCAGCCGGTAGCCCAGCATCTCGGGTACGATGTCCACCGACACGTATTCCCTCCCGTTGTGCACCCCTATCTTCGTGCCGACCATCTCAGGGAGAATGATCATGTCCCTGCACTTGGTCCTGTGGAATTTGGAGGGGTCCTTCCTGACCCTCTCCAGGAGCTTCTTCTGGTTCTCGGTCATCCCCCTTTTTAACGCCCTTCTCTGCCTCGACTTCAGGAGCTGGCCGAATTCCTTCAGTGACATGTTCCTGATCTCTTCAAGTTCCTTTCCTCTGAAAACATATTTTGGCATAATTATCTCTTCCCCCTCTTTCTGCCCGACCTTCTGGCCCCCCACGAGCCAACCTTTTTCCCGGGCGGGGCGTTTCTGCTCAGGGTCGTGGGCTTTCCCGGGGAGGTCGGCCCACCGAACGGGTGGTCCACGGCGTTCATCGCCACGCCGGAAGTCCTCGGGTAGAGTTTCCCCCTCCTGTGCATCATTATCCATTTCTTTCCCGCCTTCACGACCGGCTTTTCGTGATGCCCGCCCCCGGCCGGTATTCCAACGCTCGCCCTGCATTTTACGTTCAGGATCTTTTTCTTTTTCGAGGGGAACTGGATGACGCACCTCTTCTCGTCCTTGGAAACGACAGTGGCGAAAGATCCGGCGGTCCTGCAGAACTTCGGCCCGGAATTGGGGGAGGATTCCACGGCGAAAACGGTCGCGCCCACCGGTATCCTGGATATGGGGGAAACGAAATTTGTATCGTCTCCCAGCCTCGCCCCCAGCGGGGCTATGAGGTAATCATAACTTCCGTCAGAATACCTGACCTTTGCGAGAGGGGGGTTCCTGCCCGGGTCATTGACGAAATCCACTATCTCCCCTCCGATTTTTTTGTAACTGACTCTGACCTTGAGCCCCCTTTTCGGGGCCCTGTACGTGGGGGTTCCCCTTCCCCTCCTCTGCGATATTAGTCTCCTTCCCATCGTTTCACCTTAAACTATGCCGAGCTTCGAGGCGATGTCAGATGCCGCGAACTCATTATTAATCTTCACGTAAGCCTTTTTATAGCCCTTGGTGCTTATCTCTATCCTCACCCAGTCGACCTTCACCCCGAATTCCTTCTCCACCGCCTTTTTGACCATTCCCTTGTCCGCTTTCGAGTCGACTATGAACACCAGCTTGTTCTCCATCTCCACCATGTTCATCGATTTTTCGGCGAGATGGGGATACACCAGTATCTTCCAGGGATCGGGCCCGATATCCTTTGCTTCCTTATTTTTTCCTTCCATCCTTTTCACCGAATTTTTCAAGAGCGGACTTGGTCCAGATGACGAGCCTTCCCGGATGCGTTCCCGGGGCAGCGAGCTCCACTGTAAGATTTTTCGGGGTGGAGAAATCGACTCCGGGGATGTTCCCCAGGGCCTTCCCGATCCCGTTGTCCTCCGATATTATGACAAGGGGCCCTTTCTTTCTCCTGTACCTTCTTCCCCTCATGGTCCCCTTCCCGGACCTGACCTTCTTCAGGGAGCATCTCTCGAGCTCCTCCCTCAGCCCGGCTTTTTCCAGGAGCCTGACGACCTGCTTCGTTTTCTCCATCCTCTGGAAGCCGTCCTCGAAAACGAGGGGGAAATGCCTTCCGACCTTGTGACCCCTTTTTTCGACCGTCTCCCTGTCCAGGGATGCCGAAAGCGCGGAACAAAGTGCCTTCATGCGTTCTTTTTTGTTGATCTTCTGCTTCCAGACCTTCGATGTCTTGGGAGGATGCGCCCTCCGTCCCTTGACGGCCTGCGGCACTATCCTCGCGGTGAGCCCCAGGAATCCCTGGTTGTGTATCCTCTTCATCCTGGCGAGCTCCCTGTTCATCATGCTGTTCCTGGTCTGCCTTCTCCCGTGGTAATGCGCGGAACTTCTCTGTCCTGCCAGGGCGTCGGAGCCGTAGGGCTGCCTCCTGTTCGCCCTCTCGGCCAGGAAGGCCTTGACGATAAGGTCAGGCCTGACCTTTTCCGACAGCATCTCCGGAACCCTTGCGGTTCCCTTCTCCTTTCCGCTGGTGTCATACACCTTGACCGAACTCATACTCCCTCATTGATCATGCGGTTAATATATTTACAGGGAAATATACTATTAATCTTTTTATTATTTAAGTGTTATTGAGGGCGTGATTATCTTTTTAATCACGTATCCTTATTTTAAATATGAAATACCACGGGGACGAGGCGCACCCTCCCAAGTATTCCTGGAAGATGAAGCTGATAGTCATATTCTCCTTCCTGATCGCCTTCATCCTGCTCATCTATTCGATATTGTACCTCGTCCGGACCGGGGGTTCCCTTCTCCTGATAATCATACTCGCCCTCATCTTACTCATACTGATGCCCCTGGCGATATTCTCCGTGGACAACGTCTTCCATCACATATCCTGGACGGGACTGTACGAGGGGGGAAGGCCATGCAGGTAGAGGAGTTCTGGCCCGGGAAGGAAAGGTTCGGGTGGAGGACCCGCTTCCTTGTCACCCTTTCGATAGCCGTCATCATCGTGATCATGATCTGCGTTCTCTTCCTCATGGTGAGGGAGGAGATGGGGATGCTTCTGGTCGGCCTGGTGCTGCTCCTGATGCTTGTGTTCATCCCCCTGGCCGCGTTCTCGATGGACATCGTTTACGGGCCGAAATAGCGATAAAAGTAATCATCAGCCGAAATTTTCCGGGTTTACGGGATCTTTCCTTTCACTGATCCTGTCTTCCCTGGAAAAAAGAGAATCTATGAAATCCGGGTCCTTAAGCAATTCTATCGTGTGATCAGGCCCATCCGGATCAATTCCATTAACTATAGGATCTCCTAAATACGATTTTACCAGCATTTCCTTTTCTTTAATCTTTTTATTGTAAGCTTCGAGCCTGTTGAGAATTTCCCCGAATGGTATCGTGGTTTCCGTTTCATTGAACCTATATAATGAAGAAATAACCTTGGGAAAACCTCCGAGTATCTCGATTGCCCTTTTTGCGTCAATTGGATCAATCGAGAAATTCTTGACTACCTGAGCGGTCTCAAACATTAAATTCAGGTCATTTCCAGAAATATCAATAATATTTTCTGCGTCTTCCCTCTGGAGCCCATAGGCTCCCGTCAGCATTTTCATGTGACGACTATTGTAGCCTTTTCCCATAATGTAATCACCAATTAATGATAACTATTATCATCACAAATATTTAAAGCTTTCTCCGGACTTAAGCCGCAATATACAATTCGGGAAGCTTTGATAAATAATATTTCTAAAAAAACTTCTTTAGGAATTCCTCCTCCGTGAAGTGGAGCTTCCCGGGGACTATGATGACCGCGGGCGGGGGAAGCGTCCTTTTCGAGAGATCCGCCGCCTTCCCGTACACTATCCTTTCGTCCCTTGATCCCAGCCTCGAGCAGAGGAGCATTTTCTCCCTGCCTATGATCCTTTTCCGCTTCCCCTTCTCGATTTTCAAAAGGATTTCTAGGGCTTTCGAGGTGTCGAGGTTCCTGTCTAGAAGCAGGAGGGAATGGAGACCCAG
>CAZEXF010000086.1:0-5564 GCA_964516855.1 uncultured archaeon
CGCGCGCTTCTGTAGCGCCTCGACCTTCTTGATGAAATCCTCCATCTCCTTCACCTTCTTCTCGATCTTTGTCATGTCGATGTCGATATTCAGCATCCTGGTCACGACATCCAGGACCTGTTCGGCCGCTTTGGGGTCCGTGACTATGGGGAATCCGGTGGTCTGGCCCAGAAGGCAGATGCCGTCCTTGTCCCTCTCCTTCCAGAGGCCGAGCAGCAGCCCGGCCGCCCCGACGATGTACCCGACCTTTTCCCCGGCCTTGAAGTCTATCCCGAGATTCTTGTATCTTTTGAGATACTTCTCGTCGGTCACGGCCCCTATCACCCTCTTTTTCACCTTCTCGACGTCTCCAGTCGCGAGCCCCCCGATGGTCATGATCTCGGTCACCCCGACCTCCTCGGCATAATCCAGTATCTTCTCTATCACCTGGTAATGGCCCTGCGGTGTCAGGGACTGGCAGTCCCCCACCAGGAAGACGATGTCCCTCTGGCCCTTCTTCTCCGCCTTCACGTAATAGAACTCGTTTTTCAGGAGATGGATCTTGTAGTTGTCATGAAGCATCACGAACGGGAAGAACCATTCCGAATACAGTTCGGCGCACTTCTTCGCCTTCAGCTCCTCCACCAGGTATCCCACCGCGACCCTTCCGATGTTTCCGACCCCGGGAAGGCCCTCGATCAGAATGGCGTTGTTCAGCTTCACCTTCTCGAAAACCTTTATAACCGTCATAGACGCACCAAAACCATTTATTATTTTCTTGTTGTGTCTATTTATAAATACTTTATCCTTTTTAAAGGTATATATGTCCCCGTAGTCTAGTGAGCTCTTTTCAGGAAAGAGCTCAAGCAGAAAGGAGCTTCGCTTCACTGCGTTACGCTCGCTTCCTTGGGCTCCAATTCGGAAAGTGCTCGGACATTCCGGTCAAGGATACCGGCCTCTCGCGAGCCTTTTACAGGAGCTTGCGCGTCCTCAAAACGCTTGAGCGAAAAAAAGGGCACGGAGAAAGCCGGGGACCCGGGTTCAAACGACCCTTTTACTCAAAAGCGTCGATGGAAAACCAGCAGCTGACGCTTGCGGTCTTGAGAATCCCGGCGGGGACATACCCTTTTTATTCAAAAAACAGAATAATTATTCATGAAAAGAATTCTCGCCGTTCTGGTCATCCTGATTCTTTTGTCCAGCGGATGCGTAAATCAGGACGATTCCTCCGGTGACCAGTCCGGTGATGATGCTTACCGGGCACCGAACGGAACCGGTGATGCGGGACAGTATGATACCCATGACGTGGAAGAATGCAGCGCGCCCGTTTTCACGCACTACTTTGTTGATCCGGAGAAAGTGAGAGTCGTTCAGCCTTTGGGTGTCGTGCACGGCAGCGGAAAGATAACTGTCGGAAGGTCTTACGTTTCATTCAAAGAGGAATACGACGATGAGAAGATACCCGTTTATGCGCCGGCCGGCCTCACTACGAAGTTCGGGAGCTATTACACCGGAGGCAGCGAGCCCGGGGAAAACACGCTGCCTGATTACGCCATAACGTTCGATCTGGGCTGCGGGTACAGGCTTTCCTTTGCGCATCTGAAGGAGATGGCCCCCAAAATAGTGGAGATCATGCCAGAACTCAGCGAATCCAGCGCAGGCGTTGACATAGAAAGAATCGAAATAAAGGCAGGAGAGGTGATAGGATACTTCATATCGAATGCCGGTGTCACCGGTATCGACATAATAGTCGAAAGCGACTCGGTGACAAACCACTTCGCAAACCAGGAACGTTATGAGAAGTACGGATCGAATCTCCTGCATGTAATCTGCCCGTATGACTTGTACACCGGGGATATGAGGGAAGCTTACTATGACCTTTTCGGCGGAGGGTTTCTGACCCGGACGGGTATAAGAGACTGCGGAACCGTTGAAAGGGACATAAACGGAACGATATCAGGCATGTGGTTCCTTGACGAGGTGCCCTTGAGAAGCGTTCACGACACTGTCAAGGAAGGCATCTACGGCAGTCCCATGCCGATAGCGGATGACGGCGAAAGAATAGTCGTAGGAAGGATCGACGAGGCGAACATATGGATAGCGCATGACAACCCGACATACAAGGACCCGACAGAGGTCACGGACGAGCACTGCTACCAGAACATGCTGACACCGGAAACTCATGACGGATATGTCTATTTCAAGGTGATCTCTGACATGGAGATGAGAGCGTTCATAAGCGAAACGGGTTCCTGCCCGGAAAGCTTCCCCGGAGAGGGATGGGTGAGCTATTACAGGTAACGGAGTATTTCATATTCTCGAGAATCCCGGCAGATTATTTATCCGGGTATGTACTCGAACCAGCAGAAGTCCCTCCTTTTGGAAAAGCATTTGTAAAGACCTTCTGCAATATCACTGTATTTCACGGTCCATGTCGCGCCCACTTTAACCCCTTCTCCCTCTTCCAGAAAGAAGCCGACGACGTATGATCCAGGATAATTGGAAGGGGAGATCTTTGCCATCCGTTTGTGCATATTTTCGAGTTTTTGGATGATATTCATGAAAATTATAAGACCATAACCTTTTTAAATACGGACTGCAATAAAATAAAATCAAACATAATGGACGCTGATTCTTATGGATGATAAGAAGATCCAGAAGCTTAAGACGGGTACGACGACTGTAGGACTGCTCTGCAAGGGAGCGGTGATAATGGCGGCCGACAGGAAGGCCACGATGGGATACCTGGTGGCCAACAAGGAGACTCTCAAGATCATTCAGCTGGACAGCCACCTCGGAATGACCATCGCGGGATCGGTTGGCGACGCCCAGGCGCTGGAGAGATACCTCAAGGCCGAGCTCCGTCTTTACGAGCTGGAAGAGGACAGGAAGATGAACGTCAGGTCCATAGCGACCCTGGTGGCCAACATACTTTACAGCAGGTCCTATTTCCCATATTACGTCCAGCTTCTGGTGGGCGGAATAGATGAAAGGCCGAGATTGTTCTCTTTCGATCCTAGCGGCTCTCTCATGGAAGAGAAGAAATACTTCTCCACGGGTTCCGGGTCCGTGATGGCGCTCGGTGTCCTGGAGGACAATTACAAGGAAGATATGGATGCTGATACCGCAAAAAGGCTCGCCGTGAGGGCGGTCAAGGCGGCCATCGAAAGGGACATCGCTTCGGGAGGAACCGGAATAGACCTTGTAATCATAGATTCGGGCGGCTTCCGCAAGTTAAGTGACGACCAGGTGAAGGCGCTGCTGGAAATGAAGAACGAAGCAAAAGCTGCAAAGTAGATCATGTTTATCGTAATTTTGTTTTAATACGCAACGAGGATTCTGATGGGAAACAATATTTTGAAGGAACTGGAAAAGAATTTGCCGGTGAACGCCAAGATCACCGAGGTAAAATTCGAGGGACCGGAGATAATCCTTTACACCAAGAACAAGGCGTTCTTCAAGAGCAACGAGAAGGTCATAAAGGAGATCGTCTCCAGCCTCAAGAAAAGGATAGAGGTGAGGCCGGACCTCACGATAACGATGGACCAGGAAGAAACGAAGAAGAAGATAGAGGAGATAGTGCCCAAGGAAGCCGGCATCAAGGCCATCTATTTCGAGCCGGAGCTGGGGAAGGTGGTTATCGAATCCCAGAAGCCGGGGATGGTGATCGGGAAGGGAGGGGAAACTTACAAGAAAATCAAGAACGAAACCCTCTGGCTGCCGAAAATCGAGAGGGCTCCCGCTATAGAGAGCCCTGTCGTCAGGGCGGTAAGGAACCTTCTGCACACAGAGATCGACTACAGGAAGAAATTCCTGAACAGCATAGGGCAGAAGATAAACACCGCGGCCTCGAAGGAGGGGAAGGAGCCCTGGGTCAGGATATCCTGCCTGGGATCCTTCAGGGAGGTCGGGAGGAGCTGCATGCTCATCCAGACCCCGAAATCGTGCGTGATGCTAGACTGCGGGGTGAACGTGGCCACGGATGAATATCCCTATCTTGACGTCCCCGAGTTCAACATCGAAAAACTGGATGCCGTCGTACTGACCCATTCCCATCTCGACCACTGCGGTTACATACCCTGGCTTTATGAGAACGGATACAAGGGCCCGCTCTACTGCACCGCACCTGTCAGGGACCTGATGGTGCTGATGTGTCTCGATTATATCGACATCGCCCACAGGGAGGGAAAGAACGTTCCGTACACCAAAAGGAGCGTCGAGAGCGTGGTGAAGCACACCATCGCCCTGAATTACGGGGAGGTTTCCGACCTGACGAACGATATGAGGCTGACCCTCCAGCCGTCAGGCCACCTGCTGGGCGCATCGCTCGCCCATCTCCATATAGGGGAAGGGCTCCATAACATCCTCTACACGGGAGACCTGAAGTTCGCCTCCACGAAGCTTCTCGATCCCGCTTTCACCCATTTCACCCGCGTGGAGACCCTTATAACGGAATCCACGTACGGAAGACACACCGACATCCTCCCCTCGAGGAGGGAATGCGAGGAGAAGCTCATGCAGATAATAAACGACACCATGGACAGGGGGGGCAAAGTCCTCATCCCGAGCTTCGCGGTCGGGAGGGGCCAGGACATCATGTGCATACTCGCCTCAAGAAGGTTCGAGCATCCCGTTTATATGGAAGGGATGCTCTGGGACGCCACCGCCATACACACGGCTTATCCCGAATACCTTTCCAGATACCTCCAGAAGCAGATATTCCACTTCAGCAACAATCCCTTCACCAGCGAGAATTTCAACAGGGTCGCCCCGAAGGAAAGGGACGGCATAATAGGGAAGGCGGAGCCGTACGTGGTCATAGCCACGTCAGGCATGCTGGTGGGAGGACCCGCCATCGAGTACCTGAAGGCCTTCTGCTCCGACGAGAGGAACACCCTGCTTTTCGTGGGGTACCAGGGAGAGGGGACGACCGGAAGAAGGATCCAGAAGGGATGGAGGGAGATACCCGTCAGGGGCGAGGACGGGAAGATGAAGCCTCTTGAGATAAAGATGCAGGTCGAGACGATCGCAGGGCTTTCCGGCCATTCCGACAGGAACCAGCTGGTGAATTTCGTCCACAAGCTCTCCAGCAAGCCGGAAAGGATAATAGTGAATCACGGCGAGGCAAAGAAATGCCTGGAGCTGGCGAAAGACCTGCACAAGTACATGAGGGTAGAAACGATAGCCCCGAAGAACCTCGAGGTAATCAGACTGAAATAGGTTTTTCTTTTCCGGTGCAGATCAAAGAGGCCTATCTCTCCAGCCTTGCCATCTCGGGCGCCAGTATCAGCCAGTCCTGCTCCACCCCGAGGATGTCGCCGTTCTGGGCCAGAACCGTTTTCTTGAGCTTCTCCACTGCCCTTTTCAGCTCTCCCAGGTCCTTCTCTTTCAGGTCCTTTATCTTCAGGAACACTATCGACCCGTTCCTGATCGACCTGAGAACCCGTTCGGTGTCCCCGAACTCGGAAATCTTGTCGATCGTTATACCGACCTTTCCGCTGCCGCCGGTGACCCCGTCCATTCCCACTTCGACAAACTCTTCCTTCGGCATGTCATCCTCTTCAATCTCTCCGATTATGCTTCTC
>CAZEXF010000087.1:0-5509 GCA_964516855.1 uncultured archaeon
GGCCCTATGACCGTCATTCCACTCTTCTTCCCGATCATCTTTTCTATGAGGACGCTCTTGAAGCGGTCGAAGTTGGTCATGTCCTCCTCCCTGGAAAGCTCCACGGAGGATATCTCGATCCCGGAGAATTTCTCCGAGACGCTTTCCATGGTCTTCTCGATGATCTCGGACTCCTCCTCGGGCTTCAGCTTCGCGTCGATCAGGATTATTGTGTTTGCCCTGACGTCCTTCAGAAGCAGGGAAAGGTCTTCCCTCTTCATCTTCTCGTACGGGATGAATTTTATCCTGATGTTCATGCTAATCTATATCTTCTTCAGCAGCCTCTGATAGAAGTCCTTCATGTTCTGGCCGGTCTTTGCCGATATCCCTATCACGTCGTATCCGGGGAAGGAGTTCCTTATCTTGGTGGTGCTCGATTTCCGGAGATCCGCCTTGTTGGAGACTATCAGCAGGGGTATGTCCCTGGCGTCAAGGTTGCCCAGTATGGTTATGTTGACCTGGTTGATGGGGTCCCTGGTCGAATCCAGGACTACCAGCACCATGTCCATCTTGTCCAGCCATTTTATCGATTCGATCACGCCCCTGGTGGCCTCCTTGGCCCTAGACTTCGCCTCCTTCTTTTTCATTCCGAACTTGAGGAAGTCCTCGAAATCTATCTTGGTCGCTATGCCCGGCGTGTCAACGAGGTTGAAGGTGAGCGATTTTCCGTCGGACTCGATACTGACCTTCTCCTTCGTCTGGATCTCCCTCGTCTCGTGGGGGATCACCGAGACCGTGCCCATCTCCTCGCCGAGCCAGTCCTCGCATATCTTGTTCGCCAGGGTGGTCTTGCCAGAATTCACGGGGCCGTAAAGCCCGATCTTCAGGTCTTTCTTCTTCCTGAAAATCTTGCTCACTATAGAACCCAGCTTGTTTTTCACCCTTCTGATGTGTCTGATCACCATTCGGCACCCTCTTGAAAAGTTTATGTAATTATTGGAGGGAGGATATTTAAGTTTGGGGCAATTTCGCGGGCAATTTATTTGGAAAAGGGCGAAAAATATATATCGGGGCTTAAACATAATATATTCATGGTCAGAAAGAAGACCCTGATGTTTTCGATGGTTTTCTCAGTCCTGCTTGTAGCAATGATACACACCAACTACGTGATAGGTCACGATTATTCCGCCCCCATCGCCTTCACCAGCTCGGAGTTCACCAGGAGTTTCGGGGAGATGGGGACCGAGGCCTTCGCCATCGGTGTCCTTGTAGAATACGTCGTGTTTCTGGTCGTCATCTACATGTTCCTGCGCGGGATAGTCAAGAGTTTTGAAAAATAGCGAAAGGTGACCTCATGACAAATCCGAAAATATGGATGCTCTCAACGGCTGTCCTTATTCTTGTCTTCGGATCCCTCCTGGCGGCCGATTTCGGGGGGATAACCGGCAGATACCTGGAGAGGGGGGAGACGGACGAGACGGCGAGGGTCGACCTTTTCGCCATGTCGATGTGCTCCTTCTGCGTCGAGATCGAGCCCGTCCTTGGCGACGTCCTGGATCACCTCGATGACAACGTGCGATTCCGCCTGTTCTTCGTGGCGGAGGAGGACGGGGAAGGGGGGTTCACCAGCCTGCACGGGCAAAATGAGCTGGAAGAGGACGCCCGCCAGCTCTGCATCTTCGAGCACTATCCCGGCATCATATTCAATTACCAGGAGTGCATGCTCCTTGACGGGAAGTGGAAGGATCCCGGTGACAACTGGAAGGGATGCGCAGAAAACTTGGGTATGGAACCCTCGGTCATAGAGGACTGCTGGACGGGGGAGGAGGCACCCGTCCTCCTTTCGGAGAACGTCAAGAAGGCGAAATACATGAAGATAAGGGAGAGCCCGGTGATACTGATCAATCAAAGGAGATACACCGGGGAGCGGACCGCGGAAGCCCTGAAGAGCTGGATCTGCGACGAGTTCGGGAATCCTCCGGAGGAGTGCTCCCTGGATCTGGGAGAGGGCGGGCTGACGGGGATGATCATAGGGACGCCCGCGAAGGGGACCTGTCCGCTGGAAAACTGATTCTGCAAAGGCATCCGCTTAAAAATTTTGGCTATAATTAGAAAGATTGCGGACAATCCCGGTGATGGAATGACTTACCAGCCTGTCGAAGTGAAAGAGGAGATCGATCTGTATCTCACAGGGAGAGGACGTGCGTTCGGGCACGAGATGCACCCTTTCGGAAAATATCAGGGGCTTGTGGTATTGATAGGGAATGACAAAGAACCATGGGAAGGGGGAGACAGGCCGGGCGATCACGTGACTGCAAGGATAACTTCAGTCAGCAAGATGCACGCCCACGCGGAAGTCCTGGAAAACCACGGCCCGTTTCTCGATGACCACGAAGGCGAGAGATATCAAATAAAAATCACGCACATGAGCTTTCTTGACGCGAGAGACGCCCTGAGCATCCCCTGGCGTTACCGGGGGCATGAAACCGGGCTCTCCGGGTGCAATGTCCTCATAAAGGAATGCCATTTCCCCGGAGTCAAGTTGGACAGACGGATCAGGGATTTCGTGCTGAAGGAAGCGGACGTCACCGTAAAAAACTGGACGCGGCAGAAAGACGGGGATTACATCATATTCTCCTATCTATCTGACCCGGAGGACCCCCTCAAAAGGGTTCCGGGAGAGTATCTGTTCCTGGCTTCGTTCCCGATCAGGGACGAAGACGATGTCTTCGACGAAATCGAGTCCGGGCTGAAAGGGATCCCGGAGGAGGATCCCCCTGATGCCATCCTCATGCTTTCCGGGGATTCCGGAAAGATCACATATCGCAACAATGGCGGAGGTTATAAAGACCTTTACGGTCTCGGTATCCTGGATTCGATCACGGAATACATTAAATTTCTCGGGGGAATAAAACACAACGGAAACTGCAGCGATTTCCCCCTGGTTCTTACCACAAAAAAAGAAATGGAAAACGTGGAACATGCCGCGAACGAGATCGGACTGAGAACGAATATACTTGAGGCGAGGTGAATCCTGGGAGTAACGGGATTTAAAACTCTTGTTTTCAATATTTTACCAATTTACCGTGATTGCCATGGAATTCGATATGATTATAGAAGAGGGTTCTACCATCCCTTTCAGAGAGGGATACGAATGCGAAATGAAAATCACCGGAATCGGCCACAGCAGAGCCCACAGGGGAAACCCCATGGGCAAACACAGAGGGGTGAGAATGATCATTAACGATCATTCGCAGGGCGGTAAATTTGAAGCGTTTCCCGGTGACAGGGCGCTTGTAAGGGTCACGGGGATTGACCACAATCATGCGCATGTCACCGTTGTTGAAAAAAGGGAGCCCTTTGTTGAAGAACTGACAGGCCACTGCGACCAAATCCTGATAACAGGGCGGAGTCTGGCCGATGCGAGAAACATGGTGAGCGATCCAAGAGATATAGGAGGGGGAACGGCCGGAATGATGGTAGTGATAAACAACTGCAAGGTTCCCGGGTACGGACCATTATATAAGAGAGCCAACGTTAATTTGGAAGGATGGACAAAAAGAAAGTTTGGTTACATATTGTTCGGGGAACTGGATGAATCAAGTAAAGAACTGAAGAGAGACCCCGAGAAAAGCTTGTTTTATGCGTGGAAGACAACGGAATTCCCAAGCATTTCCGAATTCGCTGAAATAAAGGGGGTCCCGAAGAAGCTGGGCGTTGCCCTGTATCTTGAAGAAGACAGGAAAAGAATCCTGTTCAAGAGCAACGAACAGGACGTTAGCCGCATGAGTATAGAGTCGGCAATATCCTGCTACAAGGGTAAGCTCAGGGAGTACAGTTTCCCTCTCGTCGTATATAACAGTTTGAGCATCGAGTCAAAAATCGTATCTTCTGCAGAAAAACTGGGATTCTGCCCCGAAGAGCCATACTGATATTTAAAACGTGATCTCCTTCACTTCCGAGAGGTCGTCCAGCGAATTCATCTTCAGCTTCCCTTCCGAGAGCGTGTAGAGGACGTTGTCTATGTAGAGCGAGCGCCTGACCGACTGGTCGTATCTCGGGTAATAATACGGCTCCTCCTGCTTCTCTTCCTCTGAATGGGTGATCTCCCCCCTGTGCACCAGGCCTTCCTCCAGGTTTATCCTGAACACCTGCGCGCCGTCCGTGTACGTGACGTTCCTCCAGTCTTCCCCCTCCCAGTGAGAGACCCTGGCCGGGATCACGAGCAGCTCCTTCTCCCTGTCGAACAGGAACGCCTTGTGGTCGTTGAGAGCGTAGGAATATGACCCCCTTTCCCCTATCACGTATTTCGATATCTCCACCGGATTCGCCACGTCCGAGACGTCGAACAGGGAGAGCTTGACCCCTGAAGTGGAAACGCCTCCCCACTGGTTCTCCTCCGTGTCCATCCCGACCCCTATTACGTGGTTCCCGTCGTAGGGATGGAGGTAGTCCGAATATCCGGGTATCTTGAGCTTCCCCAGCACCGAGGGGGCGTAAGGGTTGGAGATGTCTATCACGAACAGGGGATCGATCCTCTCGAAGGTGACCATGTAAAGCCGGTCCCCGATGAACCTGGTGGAATAGATGCTTTCTCTCTCTGCAAGATCTTCAAGCTTCCCGACTATATTCAGATTCATGTCGAGCACGTAAACATGGTTAAGGTTCTCTGTCCTCGTTCCTCCTAACCATCCTCCGGTTGTCGTGGCTATCCTGAAGTATCCGCCGTGCTCGTCCATGGAGAACTGGTTGAGCGGGGTCCCGGGGACGCTCCCTCCGGCCGCGTATTCTATCGCACCTTTCGATATCGAGATCCTGTGGACCGAGGAGCGGTCCATCTCCTTGACGATACCCTGAAGATATTCCTGCATCTTCCCCTCGATCACATGCTGGAGGGAAGCCGCCTGCTCCGGACCGAGGGATTCCTGATATTCCCTTATGATCTCCCCGATCCTCTCCGTTCTCTCGTAATACTCCATGTTTGAATTCCATACCGATAACACCTCTGCCCCCACGTCTGTAGGAAGGCTCGGTATAATGACCTCCGTTATCATGTCTTCCATCATGACCTTCTGGTCGGCCCTCTTCTGGTACGTTATGTAGATGTTGTCCCGGGAGACGTACAGGTTCTGGCTGTAGCCGAGAAGGAAGACCTTGCTGTTCGGCGCCTGATCATCATTTACGTTGAACGAGGTGACGGTGGTGAACTGGTAAGAGGTGTCCGGGACGTCGAAGTAATAGACCTCGGCGCAGTTGCAGACGGCCTTTTCAGTGCCGCTTTCAAGTATCCTCGGTATCCCCGGATCGGAATACGAATAAGTGGGCTTCTGGGAGATCACGTAGACGTAATCCCCTATCATCCTGGAATCGTAATAGTTCCCCTCAAGGGAGATGTTCCTGACAAGGACCGGGTCCGACCTGTCAGCGATGTCGTACACGAAGATGGACGAACGGTAGTCCCACTGTCCCAGGGGCATGTCTTCCGAGACGGCCACGTCAACCATGGGGACGGGGTAATACCTTCCGTATC
>CAZEXF010000088.1:0-5508 GCA_964516855.1 uncultured archaeon
TCTTCTGGCCTCTATAAGATAGAGGCATTCCAGGAAATCCTTCAGGATGACGGTGTCGCTGAATCCTCCCTCAGTAACCCTGACGTCTATCCAGTCACCGAAATCCCATCCTTTCTTTAAATCTGTCCAGTTGACCCAATAGGGATCGGTATCAGAAGGTAACCCTCCCCTCGCATCGGGCATGTAATAATCTGTAGTGGTAAGACGCTTGTCAAGATAATGTTGAGGCACGGTTTTTAAAATATCTATCACTTCCGGTTTCCATCCCGATCGGGAAATCATCCGTAAGGTCTGTTCCATGTTCCTGAATTTTTTATCCTTGAACGCATCATTCCAAGACATGACAGGATTTTCCAGAAGAACTCCCCTTTTCATATTTAGGAAGGATCTCTTGTCAACGACAAATTTGTTACATTTTGAATCATTTTCTTCATGTCTAATCTGATAGTAAATGTCATCCGTCGACGTGATAACTTTCCCGTATATCTTCATGTCGCTGTTCACATTCCGGACCGCCCGTTTTGCGACGGCTTCCGAGCATCCGGCATTTTTTGAAATTTCGGCCGGGGTGAACGGCCGGTCCAGATTATCGGCCAGGAATTTCAGTACCCGGTATTTAACGGAAGTTTCTTTCCCTTTGCTTCTTTCAAGTAAAAAATCTCTAATCTCCTTGTTCGGTGTGTTTTTTTCACAAAGTTCGTAAACATTATTAAGATAATCGATCTTCCTCAGGATCATTTCAGGGTTCCAGTCGAGTATGATCAATCTTTCAGTTCCGCTGTCATGGATGTTCCTGAGGATTTTCCCTGCACTCTCGTCAGGAAGGCTCCCGAAAACCTCGAAAACGGTAGCAGCATCGGATCTATTGAAACCGAGTTCAGTAGCGTCTTTTTGAATGATATTGTAATTCGATGGATCATGATCTGATCTTCTGAGCCTACTCTCGGCTTCATTACAATGCTTTTCAGAGACGTCTATTCCGATAGCGGATCGATTGCCTGATAGCTTTAGATGGGTGTCGAGAAGATATCCATTTCCGCAACCGATGTCTGTTATTGACCTGTAAGAGCCTATGACGGAATCAGCGAACATGTCGGATAGGTGTTTTTTTCCAGTTCTTCCGTCATGAAGACAATATAAAGTCTTGATTGCTGTCCCGTTCCTGAGCACTCCCGACCTTTCTTCGTGGTACATTTCCATAAAGGTTAACTTTAATATCTATATTTTTATATGTTACTATTTAGTAATTACTAAATGGAACCTTCTCTCTCAGTTACTGAAACTACAGCTTAACTTGAAATCTTCATTTAACTATCAATTCTTACAAATAATTTTCATGGGAATAGAGCTCGGTATAGTCTTCGGCCTGGTAGCGATGATGGGTTTAGGACTGTGCAACGGGATATCTCAGGAGATCGTCAGGAAGATCGGGGTCAGCAGATCGGTGTTCTTCAGGAACCTCTTCATCGTGCTCATGCTGATTCCCTTCGCGGCCTGCTTCCTGCCTAGCGCCCCTCCAGATCCCCTTTTCGTTCTGATTGCCCTTGCCATAGGGCTGATAGGGTATTTACCTCTGGCCTTCTTCTCCAAGGCAATCAATCTGGGGAAGATCGGGACGATCACCCCCATATCCAATTCCCCCTTCATAATAACGATACTGCTGTCAGTGGTCTTTTTCGGGGAAATATTGTCCCTGCTCAACATACTTTCTCTGGCCCTGATAATAGTGGGCATAATACTGATTTCTGTTGATTTCAGGGACCTGAAAAATTCCGACATCTTCAGGATTTCCAGCGGGATCCCCTTCGCGTTCGTCGCGTTCTTTCTGTGGGGCATCGTTTTCTTCCTGCTCAAGATTCCCGTGAACGTCATAGGCCCAATAATTACCTCCCTGCTGTTGGAGTCCGGGGTGCTAGCCGGGTCGAAAATCAACATGATTATATCCCGGAAGGGCTGGGATCTGCCTGAAAGAAGGACGCTTTTTAAGATATTCCTCATGTCGCTGACTGGTTTTCTGGGCTCGCTTTTCTACAATCTGGGCATAAGCGTAATGGAAGTGAGCATAGTGGTAGCCCTGACCTTTTCGAATCCATTGGTTTCCGTGCTTTACGGCAAGTTCGTTTACGGGGAAAAACTCGGTGTTCTCCAGTACGTTGCCATAATCATGATAATAACCGGCATCGTATCGATCTCTCTCTTCTG
Organism: uncultured archaeon; assembly: GCA_964516855.1. GTDB lineage: Archaea > Aenigmatarchaeota > Aenigmatarchaeia > QMZP01 > QMZT01 > CAZEXF01. The sequence continues at coordinate 2,203 of CAZEXF010000088.1, forward strand.
AAAGCCGGGAAGAAATAGTCCATCTTTTATAATTCTTTGATGCAATATTAATTATGCTCGAGTCCATCCTCAATTTCAGGGAGATCGACCGGTCTCCCTACCTGACCTTCCTCTGGGCCTTCCTCATAACGAACATCTCCCTGATACTCGCCACCCAGGTCCGCTACGTGATCAGCCTGGACGGGCAGGTATGGAACCTCGGCGGGATATTCTCCGTCTTATTCACCATCATTCCCTCGACGTATTTCCTGACGATGGTCATCCGGAAGGAAGAGAAGATGGAGGAGGAGGCGATAGGGAAGAAATACTCGAAGAACTTCTGGGGGAGGCACGAGAAGGACATAATAATGTTCCTTTTCTTCTTCCTCGGGGTCACCCTGGCCTTTTCGGTCTGGTCCTTCTACATGTCCCCGGACTTCTTCAGGGTGCAGATATCCGAGGTGCAGAGGGTCCAGGGGTCGATGACCGGCCACGCGATCCAGAAGGGAAACTTCGACCACTTCCTGCTGGTGACGGCGAACAACCTCCAGGTGATGGTGTTCGCCTTCGTCTTCTCGATACTGTTCGGCGCCGGGGCGGTCTTCATCCTCGTCTGGAACGCCTCCATACTCGGGGTCTATATCGGGCAGCTCTCCAAGTCGGTGTTCCACATCCCCATAGTCACCATGTTCTTCCTCCCCCACGGGATCCCCGAGGTGATCGGATACCTGTGCGCCGGGCTGGCCGGCGGGCTGCTCTCCGCGTCCATACTGAGATGCCACAAGGCCGAGATAATAAAAAGAATATTCATCGACAGCATGCTGATTCTGGTCGTAGGGATCGTCTTCATAGTGCTGGCGGCGGGAATAGAGACCTATTTGTGAATTTCGTCGAAAAGTGCCAAAAAACCCCGTTTTACGTCGAATGTCGAATACACATTTATATTGGGACACTCATCCAACTATAAAATAGGTGCGTTATATGGCGTTTGAAATGGTTTGGTTCGCATTAGCAACTCTATTGGCACCAGTGTTTGCAGAGTACGCAAAGATCAGAGCGAAAGCAGAGCGACAGTTCAGCTTCATAGCCGGTGCAGGGGTTTTCTTCTTGCTTGCTATGAGCTTCGAGCTCAGCTTGTTCAATCTGGCTGGAGGAGCACAGGTATACGCGATGTACCTCTTCCAGTTCATCGGTTGGATAATGCTGCTGATAGGTGTGCTATGGGCCGCACTTGGATTAATGAAGGAGTGAACCCTCCTAAGATCCGAGCGCATCGGTGTCCTTTTCCTTTTTCTTTTTATTTTTACCGCTTCTGTCGTAATTATAACCCGGAAAACGGCTAATATCACTTCTTCTCTAGTATCTTCCGTATCTTTACCAGCTCGCTGAGAATTCTCTCCTCTCCGGAGGCGGAGGCCTTTTCAAAGGTCTCCACGGCAGTGGCCTTCCCTCCCCTGACGAATTCCATTATCGTCTCCCTGAGGCCCTCGAAGTCCACGATGCCTTCCAGCTTGATCTCGGAGGACCTGGCGTTCGGGGACGAGTATCCGGCCGTCTGTATCTTCAGGGAGCCGAAACCGAGCGCCCTCGATACAGGCCCCTGGGAAACGTCGACGTTGGTGATCCTGCTGTAGGGGACGATTCCGGTATTCCTGAACCAGACCCCCCTCCTCCACTCTATCTCGCTGTTGGTGATCTTGTAGATTATCGTCCTGTAATACTTCCCTATCCAGAGGAAGACGAGAAGGAAGATCAGGAGAAGGGGGAAGGATATGAAAGTCATGTATGCCATCGCCGCCGGAAGGGGGGCGAACATCACGGGAAGCTGGAGCGGGATGAAAACGATCACAAGGATTACCAGGAAGGTTATGTAATAAAGCGTCCTCAGCTTCCCGGAGGGCCTGAACTCCTCCCCGACATTTATCTTCTGCCTGGCCATTCCTACCGGATAAAGATTGTTTTCTTGGAATAAATAGTTTTCATGGGGAGCCCGGAATCCGTCACCCGGCGATCTCGACCCTGCAGGCGGTCGGAAGCTTGGACGAAGCGATCTTGAGAGCCTTCTTCGCCGTCTTCAGCCCGCTCTTCTCGAGCTTGACCTGGAGCACCCTCTGGCCGGCTTTGACCCTGGCCGCCTTTCCTATGGGCCGGCCGAAGGACTTCCTCATTCCCGTCTGGAAACGGTCGGCTCCGGCGCCGGTTGCAAGGGGGTTCTCCCTGAGGATGTGATGGGGATAGACCAGCACCTTGAGGAAGAAATTCTCCTCGTCCACTTCCTTGGAAAGCGCCTTCGTGGCGGCCACCCTCGCGGCCTCCAGGGCGTTGTGCCTGATCTGGACGGGGTCCCTAGCGACAAGATAGACTGTGAGGGGAAACTCGTCCTTCCTCTTCACGTTCCCGACCTCGAACCTGTGGATCTTGCTGCCCGGGACGCCCTTCACGTAGCTTCTCCTGGGCTTCCTCGTGCTGACCCTGGTGTTGGGCCGCTCATGCTTCCTGTAGCACTTGGCTGATCTCAATGCCATACCGAATCACACGCTTTCGAAAGATGACTTTTCAGTTAAATCCAGGTCATCATGCGTTTTGTTATTCGATTATATTGAAATGATTTATTTAAATATGCGCCTGTTTTGGAGATAATTAATTAGGCCACGCATTATTAGATTAATTTCAACGAATTATGTTTGTTTTAACTCTTTTTAAGCAGGAAATTAATTTTAATCAAAAGGTCGTGTATATGCCAAGATTTTACAAAAAGGTTTCATCGAAAGCAGGGCAGACGCCCGGTACATTGATCCACGTTGGGAAAAGGAAATCCGGTGATGTGAGAATATCCCTTATCGATTATGACGGGAAGCATTCCACCCAGAGGGAAGTGAAAAGGATTGAGAACTGCTTCCCCTTCAGGGACAAGCCCACGGTCACGTGGATCAACGTTGACGGTCTGCACGACACGGGCCTGATTGAAAAGATAGGGAAGCATTTCGGGATCCATCCGCTCGTTCTTGAGGACGTAGTGAACACCTCCCAGAGGCCGAAAATGGAGGAATTCGACGACCATATCTTCATCGTTCTGAGGATGCTCTCGTTCGACGAAAAGAAGGGAAAGACACGTTCAGAACAGGTCAGCCTGATATTCGGAAAAAATTATGTCCTCTCGTTCCAGGAGGCGGTTGGGGACATATTCGACCCCATTAGGAAGAGGATAAGCGAGGGGAAGGGCAGGATAAGGAACGCAGGTCCGGATTACCTCGCATATACCATTCTGGACATTATTGTTGATAATTACTTCAACATACTTGAGAATTTCGGGGAGAATATAGAATC
>CAZEXF010000089.1:0-5426 GCA_964516855.1 uncultured archaeon
TTTTCTTTTTTAATTCCCTCGTACCAGTCTGTCATCTCTTTCAGGTTAGCGTCAAGACTGTCTTCCGGATCGTATCCCAGGATCCCGGAGGCCTTGGACACGTCGTAGTTCCTGTTCATGGTGAGGACTCTCAGGTACGGCCCCTTCCCGGATATCGCGGCCATGATGCCCGTCAGCCAGAACGGGAGCACCCTGGGCTTTTTTCCCAGCATTCCGACGATTTTCCTGGCAAGGTCGGTGAATCTCACGGGTTCCCTGTCGGCGATGTTGAATATTCCCGTCGCCTTCCTGTTCAGTGCCAGGCCAAAGGCCCGGACCGCGTTCGAGATATGGGTCATGTGGGTCAGGTTGTCAGTGTTGGGGATCGGGAATCCCTTTTCCAGCATGCGGAGGTTGGTAATCCAGTTGGGGGAGCCCTTCCCGTATACGGGCGCGATCCTGAAGATCACGTGGGGGATCCCGTAGTCGGTTATAGCCAATTCCGCCCCGAGCTTCGATTCCCCGTAAAAATTAACGGGGTTCGTCGGGTACATCTCGGTCGCCTTCCCCTCGATCTCCCCGTATACGGATACGGAGGAGGCGAACACGAACCTGTCCACCCCTTTGCAGGCCTCCAGGAGGTTCCGGGTGCCCTCGCAATTAATCCTGAAAATGACATCCCTCGGTTTCGAATAGGAGACAATGCCAGCGAGGTGAATTACGGTATCTATGTCCCTTGAAATTCCCTTGATGGAATCCATGTCTGTAATGTCTCCTTTGACAACCTCGAAATTAGGATATAATTTAAGAGCATTCTGATAGTCTATCGCAAGTATCCTGAGGTCTTTCCTGTTTTTTGAGATCTGATTTATGATTTCCTTTCCCAGGAATCCGGTCGCACCCGTTATGAGGATCATACGTATTTTTTTGGGAACCGGTAATAAATCGTTTGCACGGTCAGTCAATCGCCAGAATCTCGACATTCGGATAAACGTCCAACGACGTTTAGCAATTTTTATATATTCCCGAATCAAAGTAATTCTATGAATTTTGGCAAGGTGGAGACGTATCTCAGGGAAAAGAGGAAGGACCAGGGATGCTATCTCATGACGCTCATCGATCCTCCCGACCAGACGCCCGAACAGGCCGGAAAGATGGCAAAGGAGGCGGAAGAGGGGGGATCGGACATCATACTCGTCGGAGGATCGGCCTCGGCCCAGGGGGAGGTACTCGACACGTGCATCAGGCACATCAAGGAACACTGCTCCCTTCCCGTGCTGCTCTTCCCCGGGAACATAGGGACGACCTCCAAGCACGCCGACGCGATCTACTTCATGAGCCTCCTCAACTCGAGGAACCCCTACTGGATATCCCAGGCCCAGGTGCTCGCTTCACTGATCGTGAAAAAGGGAGGCATCGAGGCGATCCCTACCGCCTACCTCGTGGTGGAGCCCGGCCAGGCGGTCGGGTACATAGGGGACGCCAACCTGCTTCCGAGGAACAAGCCTTACATCGCGGCACAGTATGCGCTGGCGGCGGAGATGATGGGGATGAGGATCGTCCTCACCGATTCGGGATCGGGGGCGCCCTCCCCGGTTGACCCGGCCTTTGCCAGGGCGGTCAGGAGCATGATCTCCCCGGAAACCCTCTACCATTACGGGGGAGGGGTGAGGACGCCGGAGCAGGCCGCGGGGCTCGTCAAGGCCGGGGCCAACGGAATCCAGATAGGGACGGTCTTCGAGAAGGTCAGCGACCTGGGAACGAAGGTCGAAAAATTCTCGAAGGCCATGAGGGCGGAAGGGAAGAAGCTGGTATAAAAATAAAAAACCTTCTCTCGTTCTATAATCCATGGGAGATTCAGATTTCACGGGAAAAACGGTGATTCCGGTGGTGGAAGCTCCGGGACCCGGTTACAGTTTTCTCGGGAGTTTCGATCCGTTCGAGATGGACCCGAAGAAGCACGGGGACATGGGCCAGTACTATATTGGCGACAAATCGGTGATGCGGGGAATTTCAAGGAAATGGCCGGAGCACGATTTCCAGATTGTCAAGGTGCCGTGCGAATCGAGAGCGACGATCGCAGGATATCCGAGAAAATTCTACTTCGGGAATGCCGGACTGGTACACCTAAACATGGAAATAGGGGAGGAGGCGGATTTCACCTACAAGGTTTTCGGGAAACCTCTTAAGAAAGAAGGCGTGACCCCGCCCCTTCGCGTTCCTGAAAAGGGCCGGGAAAGGCTTAATCTCCCCTGAATTTCTCGTTGAAGAGCCATTCTCATTTGAGGCATTTGCCGACATTCCCGATGATCTCTTCCGGGCTGCCGGCCAGGAAGTCCGGTTCAGCCTCAGAAAGGGCTTCCCTGCTGCCGTACCCGTACGTGACCGCGATGACCCTTATGCCCGCGTTCCTGGCCGCCAGGACATCCGCTATCATGTCGCCCACGTACACGCAGTCCTCCCCGGAAACCCCCAGCTCTTCCATGCATTTCAGGAGAAGGGCGGGATCGGGCTTCACCTTCTTGATCCCGTTGAGACCGATAACGGCGTCAATGTGCCTAGTCAGGCCGTGCTTGCCGAGGGTGTGATCCAGTTGCTCCTGCCAGTTGTTGGATACTACTCCTATTTTATATCCCCTTTCTTTAAGGTCTTTGAGAATCCTCTTTATATCGGGATATAGCCTTGAATTCTCATACATCCTTCTCTCGTTCTGCTTGAATATTTCGATGGCCTTCTCCTGTTTCTCAGGGTCAACTATTCCCAGGTTCCTGAACAGCTCGTAGAAGTTCCCCTTCCCGAACATCCTTACCAGATCTTTAGGGGTTGGAGGTATCCTGAAATTAAGGGACATCGCCATTATCCCGTATATCTCGTAAATCGCGTCCAGCGAATCGACTATCACGCCGTCGAAATCGAATATGACTGCCCTCGTCATAAGAATAAGTATGAGCCGGGTGAGTATATAAAGCTGAATTTCGCCTGATTTATATTCCTTTCGGACGGTCCTTCCTGCTTTTTTTATACCCGAAGGCGCAATATTAATCATGCCGGAAATCACGAGGCATTTCGTCTCAAGGGCCTACATCGTGAAGGAGGACAAGGTCCTCCTGATAAAGGGGAAGACCGGGCACTGGGTACCCCCGGGCGGGCACCTGAGAAGGGACGAGCTCCCTCCCCACACGGCCGTGAGGGAATGCGAGGCAGAGACCGGTATGAAGGTCAAGCTCATAGACAAGTACAGGACGTCCAATGCCAAGTTCTCCAGTGCCCACGTGCTGCCCCAGCCCGACCACCTGGAGGTCCACGACGTGGAGGAGAACCACCAGCACATCGCATTCATCTACTTCGCCCGCTTCGAGTCCGAGAAGGAGATGGTTAACCAGAAGAAGATCAGGCAGTTCAGGTGGTTCACCAGGGACGACCTGGAAAAGGAGACCCTCAAGGATTCGGTGAAGTATTACGGGAAGAGGGCAATCAAGGAGCTCGGGGTGAAGCCGGAACCCGCTCCTGCGGGGACGGGCGAGGCAGGAACTGAAGCGCCTGCCGGGACGGAAGGGAAGAAAGAGGGCGGCGAAGGGGGGAAGACGGACGAGGAGCTGATGAAAGAGCTGACCCCCGGGGGTTCGGGGGGAAAGGGCGGGATCCTCTCCAAGGTGAAGGCCGGAGGGAAACTGCTTTCCGGGCTCTCGAAAGTTAAGAACATCGTCAAGAGGGGCAAGGGGCAGACTGCCGAAGAAATACTCGAGGAGCAGAAGAAGGAGCTGGAAAAGGAAGAGAAATCCGCAGAGCAGAAATAAATGCTTTAGACAACAATATTTAATTGAATGATGTCTGACGTTCATTCAAACACATCTTCTGAAAGGCCCACTCTCATCGCCGGGATCGACGTCGGTCTCCACACCTCCCTGGCGCTACTGGACTTGGACGGCAACATCGTTTACCTGGATTCCTTCTATTCGCCAAGGAACTGCGACCTGCTCAGGCTGATCACCTCCCACGGCACGATTGCCATACTTTCGACGGACAGGGCGAAGCCCCCGGCAAGGGCGAAAAAGATCGCCTCCGCCCTCTCGGCGGGGCTTCTTCTTCCGGTGCGGAACATGACGAAAAAGAAGAAGAGGCTGCTGATCAGGGATTTCCTGGAGGAGAAACTCAGCCTGGATTCCCACCAGAGGGCCGCCCTGGCATCCGCCATCTTCGCCTTCAGGAGGCTCCGCCCGGGGCTCAAGAAGATGAGGGACAGGCTGGAGAAGAGGGGCGGTATCGGAAGGTACGAGTATCTGAGGGACATGTACGTGCTTAAAAACTTCACTTCCAAGAATCAAAATGAGATCCTCCAGTAACGGCTATTCCGGAATCAACGACAGGTTTTTCTGCATCCCTTTCAGGTCCAGGCACAGGCTTAAGGAAAACATAATCGAACATCTCGGAGGGGATGCCGGGCTCCTCTATTCCGTCCGGAGGAAGGGCACCCTACATGACGTGATGATTCTTTTGCCGGAAGGCGGAAGGAAAAGGATCGGGAAATTCTGGCTGGACGAAAGCGGGATGCTTTCGTTCGAGGGGAAGCATCCGGAGGGGAAATACGAGTTCTCCTATTTCGACTTCTGCGGCTATTACGTTCCCCCATCCGGCGACATCTGACGAGTAATGGAGGTTCCTACCACCATTTCTTCAGTCCCAACGCCTCGTCCGTCATCCTGATGCTTTCAAGGTTGTCCCGGGTGACCTCCATCATCGCCCTTATGCAGTCCACGTTCTCCGGGACGATGTCGCTCTCCTGGTGGATGGCCTGGAAATAGAACAGCTCCTTCCCGTCCACGACGTTGACGCTTTCCTTCCACACCGCTATCTCGTTCAGGTCGCTCCTCTTCCTTCCCATGTCTTTCGCGTATTCCATCACCTTGGCGGTGGAAGTCAGTCCTTCCTCCCCCTTAACCAGGAGTATCCTGGGGGCGTTGGAGAAAAGCTCCCTTATCTCTTCGGAGGAGGATTCCTTCGGAAGGTTCACGTTGACCGCGTGGAGGTGCATTATGGTCGTGGGGACCTTCACGGCGGTGGTCACTATGTCGAGACCGTGCATCACCGTCTGGACGTCCGGGCCGTGGTGCGAGGGTATCGTCGGGGGGTCTGGCACTATGGCGTTCACCGGGCCCTTGCTGTCGTCCCAGGGGTCGGGTCCCCTCCTGATCATCACCGCCCTGGCGTTCCGGATCCCCGGCCCTCCCCTGATCGTGCTGAGGGTCCTTGCCAGGCCTGTCGTGTTGCAGGACACCACCCTGACGTAATCCTTTCCCAGGGCGTCCTCATAGTTGGCGAGGGCGCTGAAAGATGTCCCCGTCACGTGGTGCTTCTCCCCTCCCTGGAAAACCGCCTTAACCTTGTTCGGGACGTATATCCTTTCCTTGTTTTCCGCCCCGACCTTGTTCGGAGTGCAGTCGACCATT
>CAZEXF010000090.1:0-5410 GCA_964516855.1 uncultured archaeon
GAACGAGCCCATCTCTCGGACGCCGTAGGTGGCGCTGATGTTCCTGATTCCCTCCATCCTTTTTATGCGGTAGCTATCGGTTTCCGGATACCATAAACCATTAAGTTCTGTCCATAAGTTCAAATCACTCCAGTCGACCCTGCCGTCCCCGTTGATGTCTGACCTGGCGAACTCCTCCTCGGTCAGGTTGGCGGTTCCCTGGATATATCCCTGTATATATTCATTTTTATCTGTAGAGGTGATGAATCCGTCCCCGTTCGAGTCTCCAGAACCTCCCCTGATGTAGGTGCTGGAGTTGATTATCAGGGTCGAGAACCACTTGTCGACCGGGTCTATTATCATGCTGCTGTTTCCGGTCGAGTTTATCAGCATTATTATGTTGTCGTCCGGATCCTTCACCTTCATCGTTCCGACGAGCTCGAGTTCTGACGCCGGGTTACTGATCCCTACCCCGAGCTTCCCGTTGACGTAGAAAGTCTCAGAATCGCTCGGACTCGAGCCATACAGATTGCTTATGTTCCTGATGGCCTCCTTTTTTTCGTAAATGTAACCCTCTGAATAGAAGTCCCAGTTATCCCGCAGGGCCAAAACGATGTAAGCATCGTCCCAGTCGACCCTGCCGTCCCCGTTGACGTCCGCCCTGGCGTATTCGGCGGAACTCAGGTTTTGTGAGCCGCCCAAATAAGAAAGGATATCACCCCTGTCACCTATTGTTATTATTCCGCTCCCGTCCACGTCTCCGCTCCCTCCCCAGAAGTAGACGCTCCCGTTGACGTCCAGGGTGGCATTGGGCGAGGTGGTTCCGATGCCGACGTTCTTATAGGTGTAGGTGTCATTGGTGGTGTTGGTCCACCCCCCTCCGGGTCCGCCCGCGGGCCAGGAGGTCTGGCAGTCCCCGTTGAGGCAGAGCTCTGGGGTGGATATGTTCCCCGTCACGTTGAGGCTGCCATTAACATGAAGTTTGTCGCTGGGAGTCGAAATACCTATCCCTACTTTGCCTGCGGTGGCTGCCAGAACGACATTACCGTCGCTTCCAGCAGGAGATCCTTCACCCCCGGATCCGGGATTGATGATAACATCGCCTCCGAGTCCTCCGGGATCTACGCCGCCAATTCCTCCGGAACCGCCAGTGATACTGATATCCGCACCATCTTTCCCCGACATTCCATCGTTACCCGCGCCTCCAATGAGGATGATCCCCGTCGGATCTGGATCGCCAAGCATCCCAGTTCCCTCGTCACCAACAACATGCAGCTTGCCGCCCGGATCATCCGTCCCTATCCCGACCCTGCCAGAACTCGCATTCACGAAAAAGATTGCCTGACCGGCATCTTCAACTCTCATGTTTCCCGTCACGTTGAGGCTTCCCGTTATTCTCAGCCACCCGTTCACCATGTTGTCTATGAATTCCCCCAGGGCGAAGGTGATCCTTTCGCCGATGGTGAGGTTGGTGGAGTCGTTGATGTCCTCGTCCGCGATGTCCCCCAGGGGGGAATGGAAGAACTGCCTGTCGACCGTGTGCCCGGTGAGGTTCTGGAAGGAGGCGTCCTCCCCGTTGATCAGGTAGTCCTTGTAGTATTTCTTCCCGTATTCCAGGGAAAGGGGGTTGGAGGAATTCTCTCCCAGCATCACGTTCCATGAGCCGTTGAATATCGAGTCCGTGAAATTCTCCTCGTACACGAGGTTCCCTCCTGCCATCGAATCGTATATCAGGACGGACAGGTTGCCGGAGGCGAGAAGCTCCCCGGATGTCTTGTTCCTGACGCCCGTTCCCTGGTCAGAGAGGGAGACGTCAAGGGTGGCGGAAACCATGGGGAATAGAATCAGGACTGAAACCAGTGCAAAAACGCTCAAGTATCCAAAATTCTTGCCGAACACCCCTGTTCACCCCAATTATCCAGATATGTCCGTATTGTATTTTTGATTTATTAATATAACGTATGGCTTCAGAAAACGTATATCAGAAGAAGAGCGTGGAGATGAGTATTCCAAGGTAATGGGTAAGGATAACCACTGTCACCGCTATGGCCAGATGCTCCCCTATGACCTTCCAAGGTTTCTCGTTCTCGTTCTTTGCGATCTTGTAGCTCAGGACGGAAAGGGCAAGAAGTCCCCATGCTATGCTCACCGCAACCGCGAAGGCCAGATCAAAAACGATAACCGGTACCAGAAAGGTGAGGGCGAAAAGGAATTTGGAAACGAAGGTCGCGAAAGTGGATGACCAAATCTCTTTCGATGTGTGCTTATTTTCGGATTCCTCTGAAACGTGGATGCCGAGGGAATCCGAGAATGCGTCCGCGATCGCGATCGTGAGTATACCCCCGACCACGGCGAGCTTTGAATTCGTCCCGGACGAAAGGCCGACCATCAGCCCCAGGGTGGTTATTATCGCAGAGGTGAGGCCGAACGAGAATCCTATCCTGAAGGAATGATTCATGTATATGTTTTGGAAAAGGAACTAAAATCTATTTCTTCCACAGGCCGTGCACGTTGCAGTGCTCCCTTGCCCCGATCTTCCCGGCCTTCAGGCGGAATTCCGCCTCCGGCTTCCCGCCCGGCTCAAGGAACTTCCTGTAAATCTTGCCGCCGGCAACGACCTGGATCCACTCGATGAAGTGCTTTTCCTCCATCGGATGGGGAACCGAGCCGACCTTCACCCTGACCCCGGAATCCGTCCTTTCGATCACCGGAACGTGCTTCTCCATCCCCTCGTCCTTCGTCTTTTCCTCCAGTAGTTCCATGGGCTGTCCGCAGCAGACTAGTTCCCCGGCTCCGGCATGGAGGACCTCCACGACGTTCCCGCACACGTTGCATTTGTAGACCTGCATTAACTCGGTCATATTTCCACCTCGATATTTCAAGCTTTCATCCTTTCCTCCGATAACTGAAGATGGTCGGTCTCGACCTCCACGAAGGCCTCGAATATCTGCCTCACCCTTTCGTTCTCCGCCTCCGCCGCGGCCTTCCCGTAGAATCCGATCGCCCGGGCTTCCCTTGAATGGGAATCCTTCAGGTTTTCCCGGTTTTCCGTGTGGCACGCGTCGTCCCCCTCGGGGGCCTTTTCGAGCTTCAGTATCTTCTTCCACACGCTGGCGTGCTCCGCCTCCACTTTTCCCAGCGCCTTGAACAGGAGCTTCCCTTCCGGGTCATTCGTCTTTTTCGCGGCGCAAAAGTAGAACGCAGCGTTGCTCACCTCTACCTGCAGCGCCTTCTCCGCGTTTGCCCTGTCCGTTTCGTTCAGATCCACGTCGAAAGTGACCTTTGCGTCTTTCGCCTCCTTTATGTACTTCGCCTTTGCACCGCAGAAGGGGCAGTTCGCAGGCGGGGCTTCGCCTACGTAAGGGTCCCCGCATATCTCGCATCTCCACAGCTTTACCATGGAATCACTCCCCAACTTCTTCCTTTACTTCCTTCTTCCCTTCCTCGAGCTCCTTAACCTGCTCCTTGTCCCTGTTCAGAAGAAGGGTCTGGAACTCGCCGACATGGGTTTTCTCCTCCTTCGCGATGTCAAGGAGTATCTTCCGGATGTTCTCGTCCTGCGCCAGGGCCGCCATCTGCTCGTAAAGGTTTATGGCGTCCAGCTCGGCTATCAGGCCGGCCCTGAGAATCTCCACGTCCGTGTCTTCCTTCCTGACCTTGGAAAGGTCTATCGGAATCTTTGACAACATAGTCTTACCTCCTTACTTCCTTACAAATTTCGTATATCATTCTGATCCGCCTTCCAGCTTCTTGTGGCAGAACCACCAGTCGTAGCATTTGTACTGCTTGGGCCTTTCCTTCGCAGTCTCGACGTCGCTGGCCGGCGGTATGATCACCTCGTCGTTTATGAGCTCGTTCTTCGGCCAGTTGGCGGGCATTGCCACGCCGTTCTTGTCAGACACCTGCATCGCCCTGACCGCCCTCAGGATCTCGTCCATGTTCCTGCCGGCCTCCTGCGGATAGTAGAGTATGAGCCTCACGATACCGTCCGGGTCGACCACGAAGACCGCCCTCACTGTGTTCATCCCCTTTCCGGGGTGTATCATCCCCAGCCTCGTGGCGACCTTTCCCGTGTCGTCCGCTATCACCGGGAAGGGTATCTCCACTCCCAGATTGTCCTTTATCCATTCCACCCATTTTATGTGGGAGAAGACCTGGTCTATCGAAAGGCCTATCAGTTCCGTGTTGATCTTCCTGAACTCCTCCGACCTCTTCGCGAATGCCACGAACTCCGTCGTGCACACCGGCGTGAAATCGCCCGGGTGCGAAAAAAGCACGAACCATTTTCCAGAAAAATCGCCTGGAAGCTTCCTTTTCCCGTGGGTGGTCTTAACCTCCATCTCCGGGAACCTGTCCCCGATCAAGGGAAATTCCGAATTCCTTTCATTGCCTTCCATGATTCTACCTCCAAGACTATATTTACTTGTAAACCTGTCTTTTATAGTTTACTTTTCCATCTCTCCTATCTCCTTTTCAAGGGCTTCCCTGTCGAATCCCACTATCATCTTTCCGTTGATCATTATCTGCGGGACTCCCATCTGGCCCGAGCGGGCGAACATCTCCATTGCGGCCCTCCTGTCCGCCCCCACGTCCACGTCTTCGAAATCCACCCCTTTCTCCGAGAGGAATTCCTTGGCCATTCCGCAGTAGGGGCAGGTCCGGGTCGAATACACCTTTATATTCTTCATCATGACCGCCTCATGGCCTCTGACCGCCATGCAATTTATTCATGGCATCCCTGAAATGCTCGTTTACCTTGTCCCAGTTTATGACACTGAAGAACGCCTCTATGTATCCGGGTCGCCTGTTCATGTATTTCAGGTAGTAGGCATGTTCCCATACGTCTATTCCGAGGACCGGCTTCAACCCCATGCTCAGGGGACTGTCCTGGTTAGGAGTGGAAACTATCTCCAGCCCGCCCTTCCCGTTAACGGCGAGCCATGTCCATCCGCTCCCGAAAACCGAGGACGCTGCCTTGGCGAATTCTTCCTTGAACGTCTCAAAGCTGCCGAACTTCTTCCTCATCGCCTCTGCCACTTCGCCGCCCGGTTTCACGCCCTTCTTCAGGATCGGCCAGAAGAACGAATGATGGTAGTGTCCTCCTCCGTTGTTCCTCACGGCGGTCCTTATGCCTTCTGGCACGGCGGAGAGGTTCGTTAGAATCTCCTCCACGCTCTTGTTTTCCAGTTCAGCGTGGCCCTTTATCGCGGTCGTGAACTTGTCGAAGTACGCCCTGTGATGCATGGAGTGGTGTATCTCCATCGTCTTCCTGTCTATGAAAGGCTCCAACGCGTCATAAGCGTATCCGAGTTCCGGGAATTCATGTTTTGTCATTCCGATCACCTCCTTCTCTCATCGTTAAAATGATATCTGGAAAGCTTCATGGCTATCTCCGCCACGTGCCTTCCCTGGAACCTCGCCCCCTTCAGCT
>CAZEXF010000091.1:0-2441 GCA_964516855.1 uncultured archaeon
GACCGGATGCGGCTGTTTCGGTCTTTTTCCCGTTCTCCCCGAAGCAGCCGCATCCGGGCGCCTGGACGACATACAGGGAGGGATGGCCGTCCAGGCGACCGGATGCGGCTGCTTCGGGGAGAACGGGAAAAAGACCGAGACCTGCAACGGGATCGACGACGACTGCGACGGGGAGATAGACGAGGGTTACCCGAACGTGGGAGACCCCTGCGGAGGCGAAGGGGTATGCGCCGGCGTTTTCGTATGCTCTGAAGACGGCTCCTCGGTGGCATGTAGCGGAATAGAGCCCGGATCGGAAACCGAGATATGTGACGGGAAGGACAACGACTGCGACGGGACGATTGACGAGGGGTGCTACGGCAACCTCCTGACCTCCTGCGAGAACGGCATAAAGGACGGAGACGAAGAAGGGGTAGACTGCGGGGGATCCTGCCCCGATCCCTGCCTGAAGCCGCAACCATACCCGGAAAGCAGCTGGATATTCGTTTTCATCGCCCTGGTGGTGGTAATAATAATAGCCGGCCTGGCGGTCGCCCTGTCCGGAAAGAAAAGATCCGAACAAAAATCGTCCGAAACGGCTCCCAGATCATGGAAGACTTATGTCTGAGAGCATTCTCATGTAATGCTTCAGTCTTCTTATCTCCTTTTCCAGGATCTCTATCCCCTTTACGACGTCCTTCTTGTTTCCGCCGGAGAACCTTTCCAGGTCTTTCCTGTCCCTCTCGAACTGGTCCAGGGAATCGTCGATGTTCTTGGTGATCCTGGTGAGTAGTATGTTTTTGAGGCATCCGAGAAGGTTCGAATTGAGTTCGATATAGAGCTTGCGGTCCGCGGTCTTCTTGACCTTTCTGATGACTCCCAGAAGTTCCAGCAGGTCGAGGCTGAGGGATATCATCGAGGTCGAATAGCCCGTCTTTTTGGCGAGTTCCTGGAGCGACATCACCCTCCCGCCGACCAGCAGCGCACCTATGATCTTTCCGTGGAGGGGGGAATACCCTATGGATCCCGCCACCCCGGCAAAGGCCGTGTATACCCTTTTCTCGATCTCACCGATGGACTTCGAATCGCTCATGTTCACCAAACATTTATATATATGAATCCAAATATTATTTAAGTTTTAATAGTTTTTAAATGTATCAAAAGGTCATCCGTATGGGAAAAGGCGAAGAAATGGAGATAAGCACGGATTACGGCGGAAAACTCCCCAACAGGACCCTTTCAGTCTGTCCTGAGTGCCTCGAGATGATACCCGCCCTGATTTTCGAGAAGGACGGGAAGGTGATGATAGAGAAGACCTGCAAAAAGCACGGCAAGTTCTCGGACGTTTACTGGGGAGACGCCGAGATGTACAACCGAATGAGGAAATTCTCCGTGGACGGCAAGGGGGTTTCCAATCCCACGGTGGACAAGGAGAACCCGGTCTGCCCGAAGGACTGCGGCCTCTGCAGGCTACACAAGAGCCACACCGCCCTGGCCAACCTCGTGGTGACGAACCGTTGTGATTTGAGTTGTTGGTATTGTTTCTTCTTCGCCAAGAAGGCCGGTTACGTTTACGAGCCCACGCTTCCCGAACTCAGGAAGGCCGTGCGCCTGCTCACTAACGAGAAACCCGTTCCCGGAAACGCCATACAGCTCACCGGGGGGAACCCGGAGCTCAGGGAGGACCTTTTCGACATACTGAAGATGGTGAAGGAGGAGGGCGTCGATCATGTCCAGCTGAACATCAACGGCACCCACAAATTCTGGAAAAATCCCCAATGGACAATGAAGGTAAAGGAGGCAGGTGTTAACACCGTATACCTTTCATTCGACGGGGTCACCCCTGAGACGAACCCCAAGAACCACTGGGAGATTCCGTTCATGCTCGAGAACGCCAGGAAGGCGGTCCTGGGAGTCGTTCTCGTCCCGACCGTCATCAGGTCGGTGAACGATCACGAGGTCGGGGACATAATCCGCTTCGGGTTCAGGCACATGGACGTGGTAAGGGGCGTGAATCTCCAGCCGGTCTCCCTGGTCGGGAGGATGCCAAGGAAGGAGCGTATGAAATTCAGGATAACCATACCCGACACGATCAGGAAGATAGAGGAGCAGACAGACGGCCAGATATCACGCGAGGACTTCTACACCGTACCTTCCGTCCATCCCTTCACCAGTTTCGTGGAGGCCCTGACCAGGAAGCCTCAGTACGACCTGACCACCCATTTCGCCTGCGGAATGGCCACTTACGTATTCGAGGACAGGGGGAAGATGATCCCGGTAACCAGGTTCGTGGACATAGAGGGCCTGTTCGAATACCTGAACGAGAAGGCGGATGAGCTGAAGAAGGGAAGCAGCAGGCTGGTCACCGGGGCCAGGCTCCTTTACAGGCTCAATTCCTTCATAGACAGGGACAAGTCGCCCGAGGGCTTCGCCGCGGCAAGCGGCCCGCCATACATCTGATG
>CAZEXF010000091.1:2451-5325 GCA_964516855.1 uncultured archaeon
AGATCATATACAACGCCCTCGTGAAGCACGATTACCGTTCCCTGGGTGCCTTCCACCACAGGTCGCTCTTCATCGGGATGATGCATTTTCAGGACCTCTACAACTACGACATAAACAGGGTCAAGAGGTGCTGCATCCATTACCTGACGCCGGATGCTGTAATACCATTCTGCGCGTTCAACGTGATCCCCCAGTGGTACAGGGACAAGGTACAGGAAAGGTATTCCGTCCCGATAGCCGAGTGGGAACGGAAGACCGGGCGGAAGCTGGAAGGCGATCTCTACAGGAGGAACGCGGAGGAAATAGTGAAAAACCCCCTGTACAAGAAAACCTACGAGGGATTCCTGAAAAAGCAGGCGTCAGGATCTGCGGAATAATCAGATGAAATTATTGATAAACTTCTCGGTGAACTCCCTCTCGTTGCTCATCCCTTCTATGTCAAGCACGAGCACCGATGATTCCGAATCCGGCTCACCGGGGAAGAAGGTGCTCACCGCATACAGCTTGTTACAGGTGTCCCAGAGCAGGTAGTTGCCGTAATTGAATTTCTTCCTTTTGAATATACCGAATTTTTTCGTCTTTTCGGCAAATTTCTTCCCCAGGTTGAACTCGAACCCCTTGAACGCCGACGGGTCGATATGGTCGAGAATTCTCTCGGTGGATTTCCGGGCATGGAATTGAAGGACAGAATACGGGACTTCGTCGTTCACGGATATTCTTGTAGCTTTGCTGACATCAATGTATAATGGGTTCATTCCAATTAATTGGCGGAAAAATATTTAAATCTACGTAAGACCCAATTCTTTTTATGAAGACCATCAGTCTCGGGAAGGCCCTGAAGGACGGGGAAACCGCCAGGGCCGTGAAGAGCGGCGGGATTATAATCTATCCCACGGACACACTCTACGGTATCGGGTGCAACGCCGAAGTGTCCGAATCCGTCATAAGGATACACGAGGCAAAGCAGAGGCCGGAGGGAAAGCCCTTTTCCGTGATCGTGCCGTCCACGGACTGGATAAGGGAAAACACCGTCATTTCCGGGGAAAACCTGGAATTCCTCGAGAACCTCTTTCCGGGGCCTTACATGGCCATACTGAAGGCAAAGAGAGCCATTCCCAACGTTACGAACAGGGAAGGGACGATCGGGGTCAGAATCCCTAAAAACGATTTCTGCGATCTCATAAGGAAGCAGGGCGTCGTCTTCATCTCCACCTCTGTCAACCTCTCCGACAGGGAGCCGATATTCAGCATAAAGGACGTGCCCGCTCCCATCAGGGAAATTTCTGACATAGCTGTGGACGCGGGGGAAATAAGGGGGCACGGTTCCAGGGTTTTCGACCTGACAAAAGGGTTCGAGATCGTCAGGTTCTAGCCCTTTCCTTCAACAAAAGGCGCTTTCCCCGCTTTCCATAAAACAAGATGTATTTAAAAGCATTAATGACTATAATAATTAATTACCGAAATCAAAGTTGGGGTGTAGTTTTTCTATGAACGAGGAATTTAAGATAAAGATCGAAAACGTTGTTGCTTTCACGACCCTTAACATCAGCATATCCCTGAACAAGCTTGTCGGCGCGGTCGAGAACACAGAGTACGAACCCGAGCAGTTCCCGGGACTCGTCTACAGGCCGACCGAACCGAAAAGCGCTGCACTGATATTTTCCTCCGGGAAGATCGTGTGCACGGGAACGAAGAGCATAGAGATGGCTCATACGGCAATGACGAAGGTCGTGGACAAGATAAAGGGAAGCGGTATAAGGGTCCCAAAAAAGTATCCCATCGAAGTGGAGAACATAGTGGCATCCGCGAAGATAAAGGCGGACCTGAACCTGGAGGACATAGCTTTCTCCCTGGACAACGCCGAGTACGAGCCGGAACAGTTCCCGGGCCTCGTGTACAGGATAAACGAGCCGAGGGTGGCATTCCTCCTTTTCTCGTCCGGAAAGATAATATGCACTGGAGCGCACAACGTTGACGACATCCACAGGGCACTGGGAAAGTTCAAGACGAAACTGGAAGACATAGGGATAAAGGTAACCCCGGTGTCGGCCTTTTAGGCAGTATCCTCCCTTTTAATTTCTTTATCCTTCCCTGCGGCAGCTATGACGGCTAATCCCGGCATATACAGGCTGTCATACGTTGTCATGGGCGCGACGGGATTTTCGACGAGACCTGACTTCCGGAAGTCAGGAACGAACGTCAGTGAGTGACGTTGACTCCTTTTTCGATCGAGCGTTTTTGAAAAAGGCTCGTTTCGAACCCGCGACCCCCGGCTTTCCTCTTTCACAGGGTTTCCCCTCAGATCTTCCAATCAGGGATTAGAAGGCCGGTGCTCTAGTGCCGAACTTTCGAATTCCAGCTGAGCTACGCGCCCGTTAACTATTTTATTAATAAATGGATAAACCTCTTTAAGAATATAAATGCAAAGAGACTCAGGATTTCTTTTCACTTACCCTTGATTTCTTTTCCGTAACCCTTTTTTCCGGCGTCTGGAGCTTTTCTGCCTTGATGCCCTGCTCTGTAGTGATTGCCATTTTAACGTAAACGTAATCCTTTCCAAAAGATTTCCAGATATTGTTTATGTACCCACATGCCCCTTTCCTGTCGAATTTCAGATTTTCTATCTTCTCTGAAAATTTTCCCAGATAACCGTCCATGAAAACAGATCCGAAATGTCTGTCATAGTATTCGAAATCTATCATGAATTCGGTGAACTTCTTCCTGTCATCATCGTCCAGGATCATGTTCTCGCACCCGTCGCAGAAGAATGAAAGCATGCTAAGAAAGGATTTCCCTCTCGGCGCTACATCCCTTTTCTTTTCCAGTATTTTCTCATAGAGCAGTTTGCTCATGCCTTCGAACTCAGCAAGTATG
>CAZEXF010000092.1:0-5189 GCA_964516855.1 uncultured archaeon
GCCGCTCTCGTGATCAAGGGGCTGTGCTTCTTCGAGAAGTTCAGGCCCTCCGAAGGGAACCGTGACATAATCAGGACACTTTCAGACCATCTCGTGTCAATTTACAATGACAATTCTGACAGGGAGTGGAAGTGGTTCGAGGATTACCTGACCTATTCCAACGGCAGGCTTCCTGAATCCCTGTTCAGGGCATACGATGTACTTGGAGACAGGAGATACCTGGACGTGGCAAGAAGCACGACCGACTTCCTGCTGAAGACAACCTTTGACCGGGGACTGTTCGTTCCGGTCGGCAACAGGAACTGGCACATGAAGAACGGAAAAAAGTCCGAGTACGACCAGCAGCCGGTCGACGTCACCTCCGTCATCCAGCTCCTGCTTTACGCCCGGAGGGTAACGGGAGAGAAGAAGTACGAGAGGAAGGCCCTGAAGGCGTTCAACTGGTTCATGGGGAAGAACTCCCTCAACCAGATGATATATGACGAGCACACTGGCGGATGCTACGACGGGATAGGGGAGCACTCGATCAACATCAACCAGGGAGCGGAGTCCACGATATCGTACCTGATGGCCAGGCTGTCGATGCCCCGGAGGCTCATCGTGGTAGGGTGACCGGATGGAGAGGCTCGAGACGGTCATCCAGCTGCTGAAGATAGCGATGATGGGGATCTTCCTGCTGTTTCTCGGGTGGCTGATGTTGACAGGCGGGGTCCCCGTAAAAATAGTGGGATGACGGGAAATCATAAAGGTATAACACTGTTATATTCATCCCTCCTTGTGCTCCCTGAACCTTTCGAAGAACCCCTTCCCCGTCCTGGTCTTCTTCCCCAGGCTATTGGCGTATTCCTCCATCAGCCTCTTCTGTTCCCTGTTAAGCTTTTCCGGGATTTCCACGACCACCTTCACCATCTGGTCTCCCCTTCCCCTGCCATGCAGTTCTGGCATGCCCTGCCCCTTGAGCCTGAAGACCGTGTGGCTCTGGGTTCCGGGGGGTATCCTCAGCTTCGCATTCCCCTTTATCGTGGGGACCCCGATCTCCCCTCCCAGGATGGCGATCGGGAGGCTGACCAAGGTCTTGCAGAAAAGGTCCTTTCCGTGCCTCTCGAAAACCTCGTGATCCTTTATCGTTATGACGACGTAAAGGTCGCCGGGAGGCCCTCCCATCGAGCCGGCCTCTCCCTCTCCCCCAAGCCTGAGGAACTGCCCGTCCTCCACGCCGGGAGGGATCTTTATTTTCACCTTCCTCCTCTTCCTTTCCCTTCCCGTCCC
The DNA here is from genome assembly GCA_964516855.1 of uncultured archaeon. Classification (GTDB taxonomy): domain Archaea; phylum Aenigmatarchaeota; class Aenigmatarchaeia; order QMZP01; family QMZT01; genus CAZEXF01. Next base: position 1,270 of record CAZEXF010000092.1, read on the forward strand.
CCTGCAGTTCCTGCAGGGGCTCTCTATTACCGTCCCCCTGCCCCCGCACCCGTCGCAGGGGGCTATGTTGATCGTCTGCATGAAGGCGTTCCTCCTTACCATTCGGATCTCTCCCGTCCCCCCGCACTTCGGGCACTTCTTAGGGGATGTGCCGGGTTTCGCCCCGCTCCCCCCGCAGACGGAACACTTCTCGAACCTCGGGACATCTATCTCGGTCTCGATGCCGCCGAAGGCGTCCTCCAGGGTTATCTCCAGGTCGTACTTCAGGTCCGCCCCCTGCTCGGGGCCCGGGGAGCGCCTTCCCCTTCCGGACCTGCCCGAAAAGACGTCGAATATGTCGCCGAAGCCGAAGTTCCTGAAAAGGTCGTCGAAGCTGGGGAACCCGTGCGAGCCGGGCCTGAATCCGGCACCCTCGACGCCGGCCTCCCCGAACTGGTCGTATGCCGCCCTTTTCTCCGGGTCCTTGAGGACTTCGAAGGCCTCGTTTATCTCCTTGAATTTCTCCTCGGCCTCCCTGTTATCCGGGTTCACGTCGGGGTGCCACTTCCTGGCGAGGTGCCTGAAGGCGCGCTTGATCTCCTCCTCCGAGGCGTCCCTTCCGACCCCGAGTATCCTGTAATAATCCTTTTCCGGCATGACGTATCCCCGATACTATTTCTATATCCCTGTAAAAGTTAAATGTTTTTTAAAAGTTGGCGAATTCCCGTTTCCCGTCCAGGGACCCGTTTCAGAAACCCCTGTATGCCTTTTCAAGGGACCTCTCCATGCTTCTCAGTCCCTGGGCGGACCCTTCATATAAAGATTTGCACGTGAAAAACAGGCCGGTCGTCACGACCGCTCCCACAACGGCAATCCTGGTGTATTTGGTCATCCTGCTCCTGAAATCACCGGGTTCGGAATTCCTCATATTGAAGATTGTCGCGCTGTTTTTTAAGTTTTTGCTGAGCCAGGGAAGAGAACGTCCGGTTCATCCCTTCTTCCCGTCGTCCTTCACCTCGTACTCGGCGTCCACCACCTTCTCGTCCTCCCCCTTTTCGGCTTTCCTGTCTCCGGTCTTTTCTTCCTTCTTCTCTCCGGCTCCCTCCGCCTGCTTCCTCATCGCTTCCTGGTAGATGGATGCTCCCGCCTCCCCCACGACCTTCTGCAGGTTCTCGGCCTCTTTTCTGATCTTCTCCACGTCGCTACCGGAAAGCGCCTCCTTCAGGTCTTTCATGGACTTCTCTATCTTCTCCTTCTGCTCCTTCGTCAGCTTGTCCCCTATCTCGGAGAGGGTCTTCTCGGCGGTGTAGGCCAGCGTCTCCGCGCCGTTCCTCACCTCGGCCTCCTCCTTCCTCTTCCTGTCATCTTCCTCGTGCTCCTTGGCGTCCTGGACCATCTTCTCGATGTCCCCGTCGGAAAGCTTCGAGGAGGCTGTTATGGTTATCTTCTGCTCCTTGCCCGTTCCGAGGTCCTTCGCCGAAACGTTGAGTATCCCGGAGGCGTCTATGTCGAAGGCGACCTCTATCTGCGGGATGCCTCTCGGGGCCGGGGGTATGCCTTCCAGGTTGAACTGGCCCAGGCTGGTGTTGTCCCTGGCCATGCTCCTCTCTCCCTGGAGCACGTGGACGGTGACCGCCGGCTGGTAGTCGGCGGCGGTGGAGAACGTTTTCTTCTTCTTTACAGGAATCGTGGTGTTCCTGTCTATTAGCGGCGTCATGACCTCGCCAAGCGTCTCGATACCGAGGGTCAATGGTGTGACGTCAAGCAGTATTATGTCCTTGACGTCCCCGGCAAGCACGCCCCCCTGTATGGCGGCTCCCATGGCGACGCACTCCATGGGGTCGATGCCCCCTTCCACCTTCTTTCCCATGAAATCCTCCACGAACTTCCGCACGGCGGGCATCCTGGTGGGACCGCCCACCATTATGATCTTGTTCACCTTGTCCTTGGCCAGCTTCGCGTCCTTTATCGCCTGCTCCATCGGGTGCCTGCATTTCTCTATTATGGGCATGACGAGCTTCTCCAGCTGCGACCTCGTTATCTTCATGTTGAGATGCTTCGGCCCCTTGTCCGTCGATGTTATGTAGGGTATGTTTATTTCCGTCTCAAGTGTCGCTGACAGCTCTATCTTCGCCTTCTCCGCGGCTTCCCTTACCCTTTGCATAGCCATGTCGTCGCTGTCGAGGTCGAAATCTTCCCTTGACTTGAAATCGCTTACTATGTGCTTCATCAGGACCTCGTCCATGTCCCTCCCCCCGAGCTGGGTGTCGCCCGAGGTGGAAAGCACGGTGAAGGTCCCGTCTCCGTACTCCATTATGGTGACGTCTAGGGTCCCTCCCCCGAAGTCGAAAACCATTATCTTGTGCTCCTCCCCCTTCTTGTCCATCCCGTAGGCCATGGCGGCCGCTGTGGGCTCGTTCACCAGCCTCACGACGTCCAGACCTGCGATCTTTCCCGCGTCCTTGGTAGCGGTCCTCTGGTTGTCGTCGAAGTAAGCGGGAACCGTGATGACGGCCTTGCTTACCTTCTCGCCGAGGAAGTCATCCGCATCCCTCTTTATCTTCTGAAGAATGAATGCTGAGATCTGCTGTGGGGTATACTCCTTTCCCCTGATCTTGTACCTGAAGCCTTTTCCCATCTTCCTCTTGGCGCCCATAACGGTGCCTTCGGTGTTGGAGACCGCCTGCCTCCTGGCCGGCTCTCCTGCCAGCATCTGCCCGTCCTTCGTGAATGCCACCACAGAAGGGAACATCTTTCCCGCCACGGTCGTCCCCTCTGCGGACGGGATTATTGTCGGCTTCCCTCCCATCATTACCGCTGCCTGGGAATTCGACGTCCCCAGGTCGATGCCTATGATCTTCTCTTTCTTCGTCTTTTTCTCATTCTCTTCCATGACTATCATCTCCTCTCCCGGATTCACTATTCTTGTATTCATCCTTTTTATTTCTTGCCACCTTCACCTTCGAGTGCCTGATCACCCGGGAATTGAACATGTAACCCTTCTGGAGCTCCTCCAGCACGGTGCCTTCCGGCTTTTCGGATTCGGCGCTTATTATGGCCTCGTGGTAGTAAGGGTCGAATTTCTTCCCTACCGGCTCTATGGGCCTGAGGCCGCTCCTGACGAGCACGCCGAGAAGCTTCCTGAGTATGAGGCCGTATCCTTCCCTGGCTTCATCGTTCCCGGTTTTCCCGGCAGCGGCCTCCAGGTCGTCTATCAGGGGCAGGAGCTCCTTCACGAGTCCCCGGTTGGCCGAGGACTCGAACTCCGCCTTCTGCCTGTCCAGGCCCTTCCTGTAGTTCTCGAAATCCGCCCGGAGGTACCTTATCTGGTCCAGCCGCTCCTCGGCCAGCCTCGCCTTCTCCTCCAGCTCCCTTTTCATCCTGTCGGTCTCTCCCTTCTTTTTGCCTGTTCTTTCCTTTTTCATCCCGAATCGCCGTCCATATAATTTAATAGCAGGTTGGTAATAAACATTCTTCTGAAAACCGATATAAATTTTTCACGTAAAAGATATATAAATTTTTTCCCTAATTGTGTGTATGGAGCTGCTCCAGTACATCGATACCGGATACAGGAAGGCCGTGACGAATTACCATTCCTTCGGGAAGGCGATCAGTCTGGCGCTTGTAATGGATCACGACGCGAAGGTGCATTCCTTCTACATCAGGCTGATCGACCGTGCAGAGAGAAAGAGCGGGAAAACGGGCAAGCCCTTCTTCTACGAGTACCATCACGTGAAAAGGAAGGTCGGCGGGTGGCTCGAACATCTGCAGGGCATCTGAAAAAGAGAAACATGATGCGCCGACCGGGAATTCCAAGGAAGCCAGGAATGAGCCCGCGAATGACGTTGGCTCCATTTTGGCTCGAGACTTTTTGAAAAAGGCTCGCTTTGAACCCGGGTTAGAGGCTTTCTCCGAAGCAAGCGTCAGCTGCTGGTTTTTGC
>CAZEXF010000093.1:0-5125 GCA_964516855.1 uncultured archaeon
GAAAAATTATGATTCGTGTCTGTACCCGATCAGCAGTATATTTTTCGGATTCGACGGGAGAAGATTCCGCATGAGAGCTGTCCCTTTTGAGGAAGGGAAGAGATTCTTGGTCGATCCGAATGGAAACTGCAAAGAATACGGGAACGGGGACTTAGCATATCTGGGCGTCACTAAAAACGAAAGACAAGTAAGAAATAACGCAAAAACGGTTCTGCTGAAAGAAGACGACATGGTGGAGATTTCGGGAAAAAAGATTCTGGTCCATGAGGTTTACTGAAGCCGGACGGGAATCTACAGGTCATAGGCCTTACGGATTTTCCGGATCGTTCCCCTCGCTTCCTCAAGGCTTTCGTCGGCCTTTCTCAGGGAGCTCCCCATGTTGTTCTCCGCAAGAAAAACATTCTTGATATCTTTCCCGACCGTTTTGGTTATTGCTCTGTCACTGACAAGCCCATCTATGACAGAATTCATTTTCTCAGGCGTCACGTCCACCCCTTTCGTTTTTTCAACCATCAAGTCATAAGCCCCCGTGATCCCCTCTCTTCTGAGTATCATCTGAACGCTGGCCGCAGCCGTTTCGGGATGTTCGCGCAATTCCTTCCCGATAATCGCGTGATCCGGGAAGCTCGGTCCGAGATCGGCCTTTATCCTCTCAAACGCGATCCCTATGTTGGCGAAAGGTACGGATACGTACCTTTTAATGTACGATCTGGTCAGGTCACCCTGCTTCCTCTGTTTCCCCAGCTGATCGAAAACCCCTATTTCAGCGTTCGCAATCAAAAGGGCCGCATCCGCCCCTTCCGTCCTCCATGGATTTATCTTCTGTGGCATTATAGAAGAACCCCTGTGGGTTTTGCTCGTTTTTTTCGTGAGCACCCCCCTGCTCATATACGAGCTGTAATCGTTACACCACTTCAAGAGCGGGATGTTTACATTCTTGATCTTGCCCAAAAGATCGATAACTCTCATGTTTGATTCGTCCTGATCGGTCATGGGCTGGTACTTCAGCCCCATCCCCTCGATGAATCTCCTGTAAAAGGGCTCCCAGTCATGGTCAGGGTATGCCGCGCACATTGCAGAATCGTTCCCGACCGCGCCGCCGATCTTTCCGCATAATTTTACCCTCCTCCTGCCGTCAAGGAAACCCGACAGTCCGTCGTCGATGGCATCGACGAAATTCGCCATGACCTTCTTGATCGGGGTCGGGACGGCAAATTTTTCGTGTGTCTGGCCCTGGATCACCGTGAAAGGCCTCCCATACTCCTTAGGAACCCCGTGCCATTCTTCCGCCTTGCCGATGAACATCTCCTGCACGCTGACCAGCTCTGGAAGATAGAATTGGTCCATTATGTCATGCACAACAAGGCTGAATACGTTGCTGTCCATGTCAGACGATGTTCTCCCGAAATGCATCGCCCTTTCCATGAGCTCGGGATCGACAACATCTCCCATCTTGTAAAGACCGAGAATGCAGAGAGCCACCACATCATGTTCCGTGTTCTTTTCTATCTTCTGGAACCTTTTGAAATCCAGATCAGAGAAATTCTGATATACCCCGCGAAGAGCCTCCCTCTCCCTGTTCCCGAACGGCCTTTCGATGAGCTTCTTTCTGGTTCCTTCATAATTGGCGAATTCATCCCCCAGCCCGATCATGTATTCGATCTCCACTTCAAGCCTCCTTTTAACGTTCTGGTATTCGGAGGTGATTTTGGTCAATTTATCATAAACATATCTTGCATATCTTCCCTCAAGGGGCGTGAAAGCGTGCATTCTCCTTCTGTCCGTTTCGGTGACTTCCACCGGCAGATCGGATTCTTTGAGACCGGCTTTGGATAAAGGATCAAATGCCATGGATTATTCTTGGAAAAAATACTTTTATCCTTGCATTTATCCAAACCCCCTTGGCTCAATAAGGGTTTTTATCGCTTCCCCCGTTATTCTAAATATGTACCTGGGGCGTCTGGTCGGGGTCGGGAGGCTTGGCCCATACGACAAAGCTTTCGCCGTGTATGCCGTTTCAGGCCGTTCCGATCCGAGCAAGGAAAGAAAGGCCAAGATCAAATACAGGCAGTCTGGAGTTATGATCGACAGCTCAAGAAGAAAAAGAGTCCCGCTTTTATTGAAACCGTTTGATTTATTGACGGATGGCTTTCTCTCCCTCCCGAGGGAACAGTGGAAAAAAAGGAAATTGATACTTTACGATGCAATGAGATCCGACAGCAAAAACGGCCTGCTTGTCGTTTCAAACGGGAGACAGACAGACCCGATTTATGACTGGCTGATCCCGGATGACCCGGATGATTTTCATCTCGCTATAGATGCCGGTCTTGTCGATTGCGGGGGAGCGGAGCCTGATGATTACCGGACCCCGAGGATAGCAGGGGTAATCAGCAGCAATGGGAAGGCCGCCCTGGGAATAGTGACAGAAAACGGAATGATCTCGGAAAAGGTGAATCTGACACAAAAAACCAAGTACGTTTCAACGTACAAAGGAGATCCTGATAATCAAGAGAAAATTGTCATTTCAGACTTAATTTTACCAACCGGAGAGATCAACCTGGCCGGGAAGAGCGCGCAGGATCTTGCCGACAACCTTTATGACTGGATGGACCGGGATCTCGTGGTATGCACTGCGGCTGCCCTCTGGAATCCGACAATATCGGAATGGGAACTCGCGGTCAGGAATCTGCACGAATGATGATTATGATTGACAAGGATTTTCTCAAGCAAGGGAGAAAGGCTTACAAGACAATTCTTGGAGACCATTTCCCGCCGGGGATGGAGGTTAGTTTTGTCTGGCCAAGGGGAGGAAGAAAAACCCTGATCTACGAGAAGGTCGGATGGAATGTCGGAGGGGAAACCAAGGGGCTTCGATACGGGGAGAACCCCGGGCAGGAGGCCGCCCTTTACAAGCTCATCAATGGGAACATACTGATCGGGGATGTGAGAACGATCAAGCCCGGGAAATATCTGGTCTCGGATGCCGAGCTCCTGCAATCCGGGAAACATCCCGGAAAGATTAATATTACCGATGCGGATGCGGCCCTGGGGATACTGAGATACCTCCCGGACAAGCCGACCGTCGCGATAATGAAGCACAACAATCCCTGCGGGGTTGCGAGAAGGCGTTCTCTTTCCGATGCCTATCATAAGGCGAATATGGCCGACAGGGTTGCCGCCTTCGGAGGGGTGATCGCCCTCAACAGGCCGGTTGACAAGACAACGGCTGAATTGATAGCGGCCAATTATTCCGAGGTAGTCGTGGCGCCGGAATTCGAGGAAGGGGTCATGGGCATTTTCGGGAAAAACAAGAATCTCAGGGTCATGAGGGTCAAAGGCATGGAGAGGCTTGAACAATGGGACGGGGAGATGTTCCCCGAGTTCAAGTGTCTCATTGATGGCGGAGTTATCGTTCAGTGGCCTTACGTCCCGAAGGCCGGAAGCAAGGAAGATCTGACTGTCGTGACTGAAAAGACTCCCACAGATGATGAATATCGGGACATGATCTTCGGATGGCTCGTTGAGAGCGGGGTCACCTCGAATTCCGTGATCTACGTGAGAGACGAGACGACCATTGGAATAGGGACTGGGGAGCAGGACAGGGTCGGGGTGGCGAAGATAGCCGCCGCAAAGGCAACGGAGAAATACGCCGACAGGGTGGCATGGGAAACAACGGGAATGCCGTACAATCTTCTACCGAAAAGGAAACAGAGGAAGATAATGAGAAGAGATGACGTAAAAAATATACTCCAAAATTCCGTCATGGTCTCGGACGCCTTCTTTCCCTTCCCCGACGGGGTGGAAGTGGGAATAAATGCGGGCGTATCCTCCGTGATCCAGCCCGGGGGGTCAATCAAAGACAGGGATGTTATCGAGGCCTGCGACAAGGCCGGCGTGGCGATGGTTTTCACCGGGCAGAGAAGCTTCAGGCACTGATGTTCAGAACAAGATCAATATCATTCCTTTTTCTCTTCTTCCTTCTCTTCCTCGGCCGGGGCCCCTTCTCCTGCTCCCTCCCCGCCTTCGGCAGCTCCCTCAGTCGCCGCCGGGGCGGTGGCGATGGTCTTCGCCTCTTCATGGGACTTCTTGGCGGCTTCCATCTCCTCTTTGGTGAGTTCTTCCTTCCCTATGGTGATCCCCATGCTCCTGGCGGTGCCCTTCACCTGGTTGACGTAACGGGGGTCTGCCGATCCGAACTTGGATTCGGAGATCTTCCTGACCTGCTCCTCGGAAAGGTTTCCTGCCCTCACCTTTCCCGCCTCGGAGCTTCCCTTCCCCAGGCCAAGCTCTTTCTTGATGAGGGCGGTTATCGGAGGCGTTCCCACCTCTACCTCGAATTCCTTGGTGTCGGTGTTGACGATGATCTTTACCGGCACCTTCATTCCGGCAAGCGCCTTGGTTTTCCTGTTGATCTCGTCGATTATCTTGGGTATGGGGACACCCAGAGGCCCCAGGGCGGGGCCAAGGGGCGGGGCTGCGCTTGCCTTTCCTCCTTCAACCAGCGATTCGATGGTTTCCTTGCCCATAATAATCCCGTTATACGATAATCATCATTATTGACATAAATACTTTTAAAGATTCTCACGGCTGGATATGGCTGAATAAAATAAAAGAAAGGGTAGGGATCTATGCCTTGACAAGGTCAATGCATATTCCCGCAGCGATTGTCTTCCCCATGTCCCTGACCGCGAACTTTGCAAGTTCCGGGAATTCGTTCTGCTTTTCCAGGACAAACGGCTGCGTCGGCTTTACCTTGATTATCGCAGCGTCACCCGGCTTAAGCATGTCAGGGTTTTCCTTGATCACCGATCCGGTTTTCGGATCCAGTTTCTTGACAAGCTCGGTTATCTGGCCTGCCACGTGGGTCGTGTGCGCATGGAAGACCGGAGTGTAACCCTTCGTGATCACAGTCGGGTGCTGAAGCACGATTATCTGTGCCGTGAATTCCTTGACCACTGTCGGCGGGTTGTTCGGATGCCCTACGACATCTCCCCGTCTTATGTCTCCCTTGCCCAGTCCCCTGATGTTGAAACCGACGTTGTCTCCCGGTTCCGCCTTGGGAAGTTCCTTGTGATGCATCTCGATCGACTTCACCTCACCCTCCGTCTTGGAAGGCATGAAGATG
>CAZEXF010000094.1:0-5067 GCA_964516855.1 uncultured archaeon
GCTATCATGGTCTTGAAGGACCTGTGTCCTATGAAAACCTGCCTTGTCTCCTCATTGATCCTGGCGGATTTTCCCATATTGATTATATGGAAATGCCCGATAATAAATTCCTCCCGGCTCCCGAAAAAACTGCACGTAAAGAATATAAACATTTGTGCCCAATTCTTTACCAAGGTCAGGTATCGATGTCGCCAAAGGCTTTCCATAATGTGGTGAAGTGTAGGAAGCTTTCAACAGACATGTTTCTCATTGCCAAATATTGGTGATGTCGGACCTGTTCCTTTGATTTCTGCCCGGTGACCGGGAATGGGTTCGTCCGCAATTTCTCTGGTGAAAGAAGAATATGGTTTCATCGACGAGGAATTCTTCCTCCTGTTCTCGAAGCTTATCGACAGGTCGCTGAAGGAGAAGCAGAAGGAGATCCTTTACTACGTCTCCCTCGGGGAGAACAGGTTCAAGACCTCCACCCGGCTGGTCACGGAACTTTCCTTTGCCCTTGGCTGCTCCCAGTCGGCCCTTTGGAACAACTTCAACTGCCTGAAGGAGTTCGGGCTGATAAGGATGAAAAACGGGTATCCGGTAAAGATCACGAACCTCGGAAGGCTCGTGCTGGATATGATGTGCGTGAGGTGACGGCATGAGTTATCCGAAAGACTATTCAGGAAAGAAGGGGTTCTGCGAAATACACGGGAAAGTGGTCAAGTGGGACGAATGCCTGAACGCCCACGGATGCAGATGCCCCTGGTACGGAGTGTGCTGGTAGCACGTACAGGACTGCATATCGGTGATGACATGGAGGAAACGAATACGATCATATCCGCGGTGAAAGGAGAAGGACATCCGAATAGTCGTGGTTCCCTCTGGCTCAGGTAATTTCTCCCCTTTTGTCGATTCATTCTGTCCAACAGACAAACGTCTAATTTATAAAAAATTTGAGGAGGTGAAGGTATGGAAATAGTTGATCATATAAAAGGATTGGGACCACTCGTCGAATTCAAACAAAGACCTTTTCACGGATACGAGGGAGAGGTCATTACAAAGGCAGTCACGACTGATGGATTCATCTATATATCTCTCGGTAACCAGGAATTCAAAAAATTTGGAAGGATGTTTTGTCCCATGAGGAAAAAATACTGAAGAATCGAAAAATATAATACGAAGGAGGACAATAATTAACTATGCCGCTGGAAATCAACCCGTGGGGCTCGGAGGACGTGAAGGACTACGACAAGCTTTCCAGGGAGTTCGGGATCCGGCCTTTCGGGCCGCTGCTGAAGAGGATGAAGGAGCCCCACCTACTCATGAGAAGGGGCATCGTTTTCGGCCACAGGGATTTCGACAGGATACTGGACGCGGTCGAGAGGAAGGAAGGGTACGCAATGCTGACGGGCCTCATGCCCTCGTGGAAGTTCCATCTCGGGCACAAGATACTGGCCGAGCAGATAATCTACCACCAGCAGGTGCTCGGGGGAAAGGTTTTCATCTGCGTCGCCGACATAGAGGCGTATAACATGCGGATGAACGACCTTCCGAAACTCCGGGAGACCGCCATCAGCGAATACCTCCTGAATTACATAGCCCTCGGGCTGAAGCCCGGGAACTGCGATTTCTACTTCCAGAGCGGGCGTTCGGACGACCCGGAAAAGGCGAACGCCTTTTACCGCCTGGCCGGGATGGCGGCCAGGAAGCCCACCATGAACGAGATGCGGGCGATCTACGGTGACCTTTCCCCGGGAAAGATAATGTCGGTCATGATCCAGGTAGCCGACATACTTCACCCGATGCTTCCGGAGTTCGGGGGTTTCAGGCACGTCGCCGTGCCGGTCGGGTTCGACCAGGACCCGCACATGCGCCTGACAAGGGACATCGCCTCCCGGTTCACGAAGGAATACGGTTTCCCTTCGCTGCCGTCCTCCACCTACCACCGGTTCATCAAGGGGCTGAAAGGCGGGAAGATGTCGAGCTCCGACCCGCTCTCCTACATAGCCCTCACGGACGACCCGGAAGACGCCAGGAAAAAGATCATGAAATACGCCTTCTCCGGCGGGAGGGAGACGGTGGAAGAGCACAGGAAGAAAGGGGGGGTCCCCGAGGTTGACGTCTCCTACCAGTACCTGTACTCCCAGTTCGAGCCGGACGACAAAAAAATCCGGAAAATATACGAGGACTACAGGTCAGGCAGGATGCTCACCGGGGAGCTGAAACAGATACTGGCGGAGAAGCTGGAGCGGTTTCTCAGGGAGCACCAGAAGAAGCGGGAACAGGCAAAAAAGCAGATAGACAGGTTCATCTAATTCTTCGGGTATTTGTCGTCGAGGTAATACCTGAACATGTTTATGTAATCCATCATCTGCCTGGTTATCAGGAAGTTCTTCCTCACGTGCTCCCTGGCCTTCCTGCCCATACTTTCCCTCGTCTTTTCGTTCTCTATCAGCTGGACGCACCTCTTCGCCGCCTCGTGCTGGCTGTTTACGAGGAACCCGGTCTTTCCGTTGATCACCTGGAGGGGTATCCCCCCGACCTTCCTGGACACAACCGGGGTTTCCTTCCAGAGCGCCTCGGTCACTACCAGGCCGAATCCCTCCTTTATGGAGTTCTGGACGATGACCGAGGACTTCCTCTGGAGCGCGTTCACCAGAATGTCCGATTTTTTCGTCAGGGCCATCACGTCTCCCCCGTTGTTCTCGATCTTTTTCATTATCTTGTGGTATATCATGGGCCCCTCGGGGTCGTCCATTGCCATGTCCCCGAGAAGGACGAGCCTGCAGTCGGTCTTCTTCCTTACGATGTCGAATATCTTCAATACGCCAATCGGGTCCTTCCATTTGTCGAACCTTGAGACCTGGCAGATGATCGGCTTGTCCGTGTCAATCCCGTTTTCCGACAGAATCTTTTTGTACCTGCTGTCAGAGAGGATCCTGTTCTTCGGGGCGAGCGGGTCGATTGTCGGGGGTATTATGAAATGGGGCATTTTCAGGTCCCTTTTCCGGTAGCTTTTCTTGGAAACTACGACACCGTCGTACTTCACGAGGAACCTTTTAAGGTATTTCCAGACCGGCTTGTATGGCCGGGATATGTCTATGTGGCATCTCCACACCCAGGGCTGGGTCTTCTTGTAGAAATCGATCATGGCCATGGGCTGGGGGTCATGTATGATCACGAGGTCGTGGTCCAGGTGGTTCATTATCGCGTTCCTTTCCGTCTCCTCCATGTACATCCTGATATTGCGTTCAGAAAGCCTGAATTTTTCGCCCTGCAGCGCGTTGTGCAGCTTCTTCGTGAGGGTGAAGAAGCCCATGCTCCCCTTGAGTATCCTCCATCCGGTCTCTATCTTCTGCTCGTCGAGCAGTATGACCAGCCGGTTCAGTATCTCCGAGACCCCCCCGCCGGTATAGACGGAATTGATGTTCGTCACGTGGGCCCCGCTGACATGCTCCGCCGACTCCCTGATCTCTTCTATCGCCCTTTCCCCCACGATCTTCCTGTAGTCGTTCAGCCTTATCATGACAATACCCTGAGAACTTATATTATAATACGCGGGCAATATTCAAAAAGATTTTCCTCAAACTATTAAAGACCTGGCAACAAATATCGATATTGCGGGGGTACCCAAGCGAGCCTTTTCCTGAAAAAGGCTCGAGCGAAAATGGAGCTAAGCTTCACTTCGTTCAGCTCGCTTCCGGATGAAAATGGCTCTGGGAACGGTTAAAGGGGCAGGACTTAAGTGAGTTAAGTGCTGAGCTTCGTGCTGTGAAGTAAGCCCGATTCTAAGCCATCCTGTGGCTTAGTACCTCTTCCTTTCAGGGGAAGCTGGTGAGCAATGCCTTCCAGGGTTCGAATCCCTGCCCCCGCATTACTTTGTAATCACTTTTATTAGCATCATCGCATAATTCTTATACAGTGATCCCGATATGGCGGTTTTCGGAAAGGAGCCGGCTGACAATACCCAGAAGGCGGTGTATGACCTTATCAACCGGGTGAACGAGAACATCCGGAGGATGAGGGTGATCGAGCAGCAGATAAAGGCCATGAACATAAGGCTGAACTCGATCGAGCAGAACATAATGGGCCATACCAGGGCCACCCAGACGTCCCTTAAAGACAGGGACAAGAGGATATCCGAGCTTGAGGACAGGGCGCTGAGGCTCGAGACCATGACGAAGGAAATAGTCAAACAGATGAAGGGAGTGGCCACGAAGGCGAACGTCGAGGAGATCAAGACAATGCTCAAGATATACAACCCGATCGAGTCGAGCTTCATGACAAGGGACGAGGTGGAGCAGCTGGTGAACCATAAACTGTCCAAAAAGGGCTGAAAATCTTTTTTAGGGAGAAAATCAAAATTGATTAATAGGAGAAGCCTCTTATGAATCTGAACCCTTTCAGCAAGAAAAAGAAACCGGAACCTTCAGATATGCCGAGAGGGCCCGCCCCTGCCAGGATACCCGTTTCTGACGTACAGTCGTTGTCTGCCAGGGGGATGTCAGAGCCCGACATAATCAATACCCTCAGGAACGAGGGCTATACCACGGACGAGATAGACCGTGCAATGAAGAGCAGCCTGAGGAACCGGGTCTCAGGGCCTTACCGGGGCATGCCCCCGAGGGGCCCGGAACCGGTCGAGAGGCCGTCTCCTCCACCTTCTAACCCTCCGAGGAACGTTTTCGACGAGAGGCTGGAGCCGCTTCCCGGCCCGCTGGGACCTCCCAGGGAACCCTTCGATCCCGTGGAAGACCTTCCGGCAGAGCCGACCGGGTCGGATTTCGGCAGGATGTCAAATTCCTCTTTCGGGCCACGGCCGGGACCAGACGAATTCGGGGAGCCGGAATTCAACAGATCCCGTCCTCCCGGGTTCGCCCAGAGGCCGAAAAGGCACAAGCCGCTGGACAGGAAGGAGATGGAAGAGCTGGCAGAGGTAATAGTGGATGAAAAGATGAGGGAATTCCAGGGGAAATTCAGTTCCATGAACGCCCATCTCCAGCAGATGAGCAAAAGAATGGACGGCCTGAAGAACGAAATCGAAAGGATCAGGAACGAAAAGATGACCGACTTGAAGGAGATCGAGGT
>CAZEXF010000095.1:0-4951 GCA_964516855.1 uncultured archaeon
CTTCGTGACGATCCTGACGTTGATCTTCGGTTCCGATACCCACTGGATCTTGGGCATTTCCCTGACGATGTCTTCACCGACATACCTGGGCCTCTTTCCCATGGATACGTTGAACAGGCCCTTCAGGCGGATTATCCTGTTCTTCAGCGCTTCGAAATCCCCTTTCGATATCCATATCCTCTTCACGTCCACCAGGATCTTCTTCTTCCCCTTCTTCGGGTCGTCCGGATGGAGGGGCTCGAAGACCTCCCTGATCTCCGGGGCGTTCTCGATTATCGGGAGCTTAACCGGATCGGTGACGACCATGTAACGGCCGGCCTCCGGGTCGATTATCCGCCTGTTGATCGTCTCCAGCTTCTCCCAGTCGAGCGTGACGTCCGACTTGGTCAGCGACAGCTCTTTCCCGTACGCCTGCAGCGCCTCCGGGCTGAATCCCCTTCTGAGAAGCGCCCTCACTGTTGGAAGCCTGGGGTCGTCCCATCCGTCCACCTTACCCTCCTTTATCCATTCCTTGATGTCCCTCGTGTGGACCTTCTCCCCGGGGTACCTGATCATCCCGAAGTTGACGACGGTGGGGAATCTCCATCCGAAAATATCGGATATCCTCCTCTGCACGGCGGTGTTGTGCTCGTGTTCCTTGCCCCGGAACACGTGGGTGATCCCCAGAGAATGATCGTCAATTACGCAGGAAAAGTTGTATAGCGGCCATACCCTGTACTTCTCTCCCTGAAGGGGATGACTTCCCATGCTTATCCTTAGAAGCGGGGGGTCCCTCAGGACCGGGTTGGGGTCTCCCATGTCGAGTTTCAGCCGGAGCACGGCCTCCCCGTCTTTGAATTTCCCTTCCAGCATGTCCTTCCAAAGTTCCCTGTTTTTTCCAGGATCGTTTCCCCTGCAGGGGCATTCCTTCTTCCCGTTTTTCAGTTCCCTGAAACGTTCGGGTGAACATGAACACACGTAGGCCTTACCCTTCTCAATAAGTTTTTCGGCATGCTCATAATATTTTTCAAGGTTGTCGGACTGCAGGATCTCGCTGTCCCATTTTATCCCCGCATTCCTGAGGTCCTCCTTCATCCAGTCATAGAATTGCTTTTCGATCTTCTTGGCGTCCGTGTCCTCGATCCTCAGGACGAACCTGCCATTGTATTTCTTGGCGTATGCGAAACTGATCATGGCGGCCCTTAGAAATTGTCCAAGGTTAAGGGGGCCTGTCGGCGAAGGGGCGAATCTCGTCACAACCTTCCCCTCCTCGGCATCGGGGAGGGGAGGGAGCTCCTCCTGCTCCTTCTTCTCCTTTTCAAGGAGCTCCGGGGCGAGCCTTTCGAGTTCCTTCTTCTGCTCCTCCGGGGAAAGGAGGTTTATCTCCCTGACGGTCTTGTCGACCTCCTCCTTGACCTCCATGATGTTTCCCCTGAGGCCGGGATTCTGGGAAAGTATCTTTCCGAGGACCGCCCCCTGGCTGGCCTTTCCCTTGTAGAAAACGGCGTTCTGGAGGGCGTATTTCAGGACGAGTTCCCTGTTTTTTCTGGCCATAATAATACATGAGAAGAATTATTTAAATTAAAATCCGATATCTATTCCTATGAAAATCACGTTCCTGGGAACCTCGGGCGGGAGGATAGCCATGATGACCCAGATAAGGGCAACCGGGGGGTTCGTCCTGGAGATGGACGGGGAGATGCTCCATGTGGACCCGGGCCCGGGGGCCCTCGTCAGGGCGAAGCAGCAGCACGTGAACCTGAGGAAGCTCACTGGGGTCGTAATATCCCATGCCCATCCCGACCACTGCACGGAGGCGGAGGTGGTCATCGAAAGCATGACCGGAGGGACGCGGAAGAAAAGAGGGGTGGTGATAGGGAACAGGTATCTCACGGAATCCGACGAGAACCACAGGAAGATAATCTCCCCCTTCCATGCGAAGCTTCCCGAAAAGGTCATCGTAATGAAAGACGGCGACAGGGCGAGAATCGGGAAAGTCGAAATAGAGGCGGTCAGGGCGAAACACGGGGAGCCGCAATGTCTCGGTTTCGTGTTCAGGGGCTCCGAAACGGTGGGGTTCGCCAGCGACGGCGAGTATTACGAGGGCCAGGAAGAGCGTTTCATGGGATGCGATTACCTTATACTCAACGTATTGAGGCCCAGGGGGAACAAATGGCCCGATCACATGAACACGGACGAGGCGGAAAATCTGATAAGCCTCGCAAAGCCGAAGACAGCGATCCTCAAGGATTTCGGGATGTTGATGCTGAAGGCCAATCCGGACAAGGAAGCGGGATGGATAGAAAAGGAAACGGGCGTCCGCACGATCGCCGCGAGGGACGGGATGGTCATAAATTCCGAAAGGGAGAAGTCCAGGGGACTTGAAAGATGGGAGGGCGGTTAGACCTTCCCCCTGCTGTCGGCCCTTTGTAAGTAAAGCCTTTCCTTCTGGATCATCTCGAATTCGGTCTTCGCCTTGACCAGCTTGTCCGAGGGGATCAGCCCGTATAAGAGGGAATTGCCCGAGATCCAGGTGTGCTTTCCCACCATGGTCCCGGGAGCGGTCGAGCAGTTCGCACCCACCCTGGAATACTCGCCTATGACGCAGGAGAACTTGTCCCTGTCGGTGGGGAAATTTTCCTCTCCAAGACGGACGTTTATAAGCTTCTGGTCGAATCTCCTGTTGCCGGTGATCGACCCGGAGCCGATCCTGCTGCCCTTGCCCAGTATGGAATCCCCCACGAAGACATTCGAAGCGATCTTGGCATCGTCGAAAATTATCGAGTTCTTCACCTCGGAGCAGTGCCCCACGATCACCCTGTTCCCTATAACCGTTCCGGACCTTATCAGGGCGGACGAACGGATCTCGCAGCCTTCGCCGATGGATACCGGGCCCTCTATGACGACGTTCGGGTGTATCACCGAATTCTTCCCTATCCTGACGTTTCCGGTCAGGACGGCGGAAGGGTGTATGTTCCCGTGAAGCTCCGTCCCGGGTGACCTGAATATCCTCTCCTTCCTGGTCAGGGCCTCCCAGGGGTAGTGCACGTTCTCAAAGGCTTCCTTTATCGGGCATGCTCCCATGTCCTCGAAATAATACGAATTCTCAAGCTCTTTTGGTTTCATACGTACTATTTTGACAGTAAATCATTTATTCTTGATATGTCACCCCTGCAGCCGAAATCAAGGAACATGTCGCCTTTGACGGTCTTCACCTTCTTCTCTCTGGCCAGTATCCTGACGGCATCGGTCAGCTCGTATTCGCCGCGGGGGGACATCCCCATGCCCTTCAGGACACCGAATATCCCGGGGGTCAGCTTGTACAGCCCGGTGTTGATCCTGCTTCCCTTCCACTCTCTCGGTTTCTCGATTATGTCCGCCAGATACCCCTTCCTCGAGATCACGACCCCGTATTTTTCCGGGTTCTCCGTCACGGACGTGAGAACGTAGCAGAACCCGTCGTTCTTCCTCATTCTCTTCAGGTCGCTCACGGAATAGATGTTGTCCCCGTTGACGAGAACGAAATTGCTCCTGCCCACGAATCCCTCGGCGATCATGACCGCATGGCCGGTCCCCATCCGGGTATGCTGGTAAATGACCTTCACCCCGAAGTCGTTGTATTTCAGGTATTTCTCGATCATGTCCCCCCTGTAACCTACCACGACCGCGATGTCCTTCTGGCGGAACCCGGCCTTCCCGAGGTTCTTCAGGACGTAGTGAAGGAAGGGCCTTCCCCCCACCTCGATCAGGTGCTTCGGCTTTTCCCTGGTCAGCGGGAGCATCCTGGTACCCTTTCCGGCTGCAAGGACGACGCATTTCATGCTTTAATCTTGACGCGGGGATTTAAATCGCTCCTGTACCGGAAGTAGATTAAGAATAAAAGGTTAACGGGAGAGTCTTAAGATGGAAAAAATGACAAAGGTGACAGCGCTGGGAGGGAACGACCACGAACTGTCAAAGGGAACCGTTGAAGTGCCGGATGAAATGATCGGCAACATAAAGGGAATACTATTAAAGGACATCTTCTCGGAAGGCGATCCTCCCCCGGAATATTCCGAAGTGATGGGGATAAGGGAAAAGCTCGTCAACGGTTCAAGGAAAAGGAACAGCATCCTTCTCAACAATCTCTATCATCACAGGACCAGCGACGGGAGCATCCCTTTCAGGAACGTCCTCACGGGAGCTTTCAAGCAAGCGATGGACGACATGGGATACAGGCACTGCAAAACACACAGCACTTACGTAAGGAAAGAGGATTTCGACGACTTCTGCAACGCGAGAAAATACAAGAAATGAGGGCATGAAAACCTGGTATAAACCGCGACATTTAGTATACGCTGGATTTTAGAAAATCACGAAGTTCGCCAGAATCATCACTCCGTACCCCGCCAGGCAACCGATCGTGACGAAAGGCATGGCCGGATAGTACCTGTCCTTCTTGGCCTTGAAGAAAAGCAGGAACAGGGCTGTCATGACGACGACCGGTATTATCAGCGAGGCCAGGAAGGCAGTTTCCTTGGCGAACCCCTGCACCCTGATCAGGTCGTCCATGACGACGCCCGCGAAAAGGAGCGGGAACGCGATGTCCCCTCCGCCCAGCACCGCCGTCTTCGATTCAACCCTTTCCCTTGTCTTCCCGGATGCCTTTTTCGCCTTCTTCCCTATCCCTTCCCTTATCTTCCTCTGGTAGCCCAGCACTATGCCAGCGAAGGCGGAAGACTTTGTCTGGAACTCCGCCATGGTGACCATGTGCTTCGATTTCCAGACTGCTATCATGTCGTATCCGGAAATGACGAAGAGGAGGAGGACCATCCAGAACACGTCAAGGAGGGGGACGAATATGACCGCGATCCCGGCGTATATGAAAAGCTCGGTCATGTTATGCGTCCAGGGGTTAGGCCTGTAAAGCTTCAGCACGGCCAGGACGAAACAGAGGGCAAGCGCTATGTAGGGGTCAACGAACACCCCTATC
>CAZEXF010000096.1:0-4770 GCA_964516855.1 uncultured archaeon
CCCGGTCTATCCAGGATATGCCGTGCCTCAGCAGGGAGTCGAACTTCTCGCTGGTGACTATGATTATGTCGTACTTCGCCAGCCAGGGATCGGAGGCGTCGAGGTCCCCTATGCTGATCGCTATCTTGATGCCCATCTTCCCGTACTTCTCCCGGAATTCGTCGTACTTCTCGCTGGCCAGGGCCCGCAGGGGGACGATGTAGACTACCTTCCTCCCCTCCTTCACCGCCCTGAGCGCCGCAATCTCCGCTATGAGGGTCTTCCCGGAAGCGGTAGGGGCCGCGACTACCATGCTCTTCCCCTCTAGAACCCCTCCCTCTATGGCCCTTTTCTGGACCGGGTTGATCTCCGAGAAGCCCGACCTTTCCAGGACCTTGCCAACGATCTCGTTCATGGAAAGATTTGGTCCTGAAGAATTAAATATGAAAAGGGGAATGGCGTCGTTTTGTAAGATGTTTTTATCGCGGTTCTTTTTTTATCTCATGCGCTCTTATAACGCTTTTTTGACTCATCGAAAAGATAGTTCAGTCCTTTCCATAGATCATTTGAGCTTGTTATTATCGGCACCGATGAAAGCGTTAAAGATTTGTATTCTTGCTTTTTTACTGAAAGGTGATTCCAAAGATTGTCTTCATGGTTCCCCTTTCTTTTAGCCATATTTCCCTCTCACTTGATATAATATATCTGATGTATATAATGTTTTAAAACACAGGCCTTGTTTTGGATGTTTCAGAAACCCGAAAATCCGATAATTATATTAGTGTGTGATGACGTAATACTTCATGTGATAATACGCGTTTTTAACCCTTGAGTGTCAAGTTTAAATAAGGGGAAAACAAATTGATACTAACTGAGAGTTGAGCTCCGATGAAAAATCGTTTGACGGAAAAAACCGACAAATACGACGCTGCCGAAGGGGAAAGGCCCCCGCCTTTTTTGCAGCCCGGGATACCGTCTTCCGGCGCGATCAACGACACCTACCAGCTCAGCAACTCCATGGAAAAGATCAGGCCGCCGGAGCAGCTGACGCAGCAGGATCTATTCGACGTCGCCGACTGGCACGGGGATCCCAAGTGCGAATGCGGATCCGGAAAGAAGCCTGACGAGTGCTGCCACAAGAGGAGCGACTGGCATCCCAACCAGCACATCAAGCAGTACAGGGAGAGGTCGGACACCGGCAGGTCCGACGGGTACGCCTCGAACAACAACGCGGACTTCGTCGAGGGCCCCGGAAACAGGGAATTGCACAACGAAGAGGACGTCATCTGCTTCGTCTGCGGAAGGCCGGAGAAGGAATGCATCTGCGGCGACAAGGGTGGAAACGAAGAAGACTCATCGGGCGGAAAACGGTCCCCGGAGATGCAGGCATAGGTTCTCCCGGAAAACTAGGAGATGCTCATCAGCACGTCCTTGAAGGTCCCGTAATCCTTCGGGATTCTCTCGGATTTTCCCTCTTTTCCTTGCAGCGAGGAGATGCAATCGGGGATTTCCATGTCCTCGAGATGAAGCAACTCATAGATTTTCTCCGGGAACTTCGCCGGGTGAGCGGTCTCGAGTGAAACCTTTTTCATGCCTCCGTAGGAGGGCAGATGATGCAGACCCTTCCACGCCACGGCGCCGTGCTGCTCGAGCAGAAGCATGTACTCCTTCCAGGCACTCTTTATGGTATCCTCGGTCTGTTTGTCGGAAACGCTGACCGAAAGGATGTCTCTTCTCATGGATTCCATGTCAGGAAGTTTCCTCATCACTCCCTTTTCGTCCAGGTGTCCACCATACATCTTGGCGATCCTTGCAAGGTTGCTGGGGTCGCCCACGTTCATGGCAGTCGAGATGCAATCCTTCGAAGGCTTCAGGGGCACGTAATTTCCGGTTTCAAGGAACCTGGGGAACACGTCGTTCTCGTTAACCGCCGCCATGAACCTCTTCACCGGGAGCCCCATCTCCTTTGCGATAAGCCCCCCTGTCAGGTTTCCGAAATTCCCGGAAGGGACGGAGAACATTATCTCCTCGCCCTTTTCGCACAACCTCGAGTACGCGTAGAAATAATAAACGGTCTGGGGAAGTATCCTCCCGAAGTTGATGGAATTGGCGGATGTCAGGTTCATGTATTCCAGGTCTTTGTCCGCGAAGGCCCTCTTGACCATGGCCTGGCAGTCGTCGAACTTCCCCTCCACCGCAATCGGGTACACGTTCCCCCCGAGCGTGGTTATCTGCTTCTCCTGCAGTTCAGAGATCTTATTGTAAGGGAACAGGACCACCATCCTGATCCCCTCCTTTTTGTGGAAGGCTTTGGAAACGGCGCTCCCCGTGTCCCCGGAAGTCGCGGTGAGTATGGTTATTTCCCTGTCATGGTCCTTTACCACGTACTCCACCATACCCGACATCATCTGGGCCCCGAAGTCCTTGAACGAGCCGGTCGGCCCCCGGTCCAGTCCCGCAACGTACTTCTCATCCACGACATGTTCTATGGGGACCTCGAAGTCGTAGGAATTCCTGCATATATTCTCCAATACGCCGGAAGGTATGTCCCCTTCCAGCTGGTTGTCCGCCACAGTGAAAGCGATCCCGCTGTAGTCCATGTCCTTCATCCGGTGGATCGAGTCCTCCATCATCCTGGGGATTCTCAGCGGCATGTAGAGTCCCCTGTCCGGGGCCTGTCCGGTCAGGAGGACCTCCTTCAAAGTCGCGGGCCTGCTGTTCCCGTTCGTGCTGTAAAACAAGACCATATCTTTCCTTATCGGGGAAAGTCTTTTATGCCTTTCCATTTATTAATTCCCCCCGGATATTATTAACATGGTAAACATACCGCTCACCGTCACCTATTTCGCCTTTCTTCTCGGTTTCGGGGTGATCATAGCGAACCTGCTGAAGAAAAGGAACGTGCCCGACACCTTCTTCCTGCTGATCCTGGGGCTCGTGCTCGGCCCCACAATATGGGCAAGCGGCCTGGTTAGCGGGTTCCTGAACGTCTCCCTGATCGACGTCAATGTCATGGGCGCCGTCCCCGATTTCCTGCGAATACTCGCCCTTATCATGGTGGTATTCACGGGAACGTTCCACCTGAGCTTCAGGGTTTTCAAGAGGTATTCCGACGTCTCGGTGAAACTCGCCTTCGTGGGCGTCGTTTTCAACACGGTGGTGTTCGGCCTGGTGGCCTCCTTCATGTTCCAGCTCGAGCTGGTGTACGCCCTTCTGCTGGGGGCCGTGATAAGCGGGACGGGAACGGGGGTGCTTTCCGCCTTCGAGGGCGTGCTCTCCAAATGCAAGAAATCCGTCACCGTCATAAAGGTCGAGTCCATCTTCAACTCGCCCCTGACCGTGCTTCTTCCGATACTCTTCCTTGACCTCGTCTACCTGGAGCCGGGCGCCCTCATAGAGCCCCTGAGATACATGGCGATATTCTGGCAGATGGTGGCGGCGGGAGTGGGTACCGGACTCATCGTCGGGTTCGCCATAACAAAGCTCCTGAAATCGATGCTGAAGGAATACACACCCCTCCTGGTGTTTGCCATTGCCCTCATAACGTACGCCCTCGCGGAAAGCGTAGGAGGTTCCGGGATGCTCGCGGTCGCGATCTGCGGCCTGATAGCGGGCAACATGATATCCAAGGAGAGGGAGGAGATATCCTCATTCGACGACCAGCTCTCCGAGATGCTGAGAATTTCCGTGTTCACCCTCCTGGGGGCCCAGGTCGCCCTTCCCCTTTCTGGAAGCCTGCTGCTGATGTCCCTGATATTCTTCCTCATAATATTCTTCTCGAGGCCGCTCTTCCTCATGCCTTCGCTGGGAAAACTGAAGAGCAGGTTCTCTCGGCGGGACGTAATACTGATGAACTTCGTCGCCCCCAGGGGGCTGGCAGCCGCCGCAATGGCCCCCATAGTGGCAACCGCCATACTGGCCGTCCCGAACCTGGCGAACGCGTCCGCCGTGGCCAGCCTTATGGTCAACCTGATATTCCTGGTCGTGCTGTATTCCGTCCTGTTCTCTACCATAGTGGGATGGATCATGAGCAGGCCGAGGTTCGACCGTCCCGACGTTAAAAGGGAGAATTCCATAAGGAAAAAGAAGGACAGGATAGAGCAGGAGATGGAAGAGATAGAGAAAGAGCACACAGGCAAAGGCTAGGCTTTCTTGATACTGCTCTCATATGCCATTTTCACTTCCCTTTCCACTTCTCTCAGAAGATCTTCGATCTCCATTTTCTGGATGTCTTTTTTGTCCATGAGTATTTTCATTTCCCGCTGCTGCTCTTCCGTCCCCCCGTTTTCCTTCTTTAGAATGTCATTGGTGCGCTGGATCTCCTCGAGCTCTTTCACGACTTCTTCGGGGACGTCATAATCCTTCTTCGCCAGCTGGCCAGAGGCTCCGCAGCCCAGCATGCCTGCGGTGAGAAAGGACAGTTCCAGATAAAGCCCGATCCTTTTCAGGGGCTTCAGGTATTTCCCGGACAAATATTTCATAAATTCACCATCATAAAGTAACGAATTAGATAATATGTACCCAACATTTAAATAGTTATCACCCGCCAGAGGCTCCGCAAGCGGGCAGGGAAAAGATTTAAATTATTCACCACTTATAAGAAGATATGCCGGCATTCTATTTTAAGATACCAGAAGTGAGCGAAAGGTACACTGGCCTGACGGAAGGGGAGCTGAACACGATTCCCCAGGTCCAGGCGATCAGGGACATCTACCATTCCCTCAACCCGGTGTTCGTCAGGGACGGGATAACATCCGAATTGGGAAAGCCCGTTCAGATGCTCAGGTTCAG
>CAZEXF010000097.1:0-4743 GCA_964516855.1 uncultured archaeon
CAACAACACCGGTAACGATTACATATACAACATCACATACAATTATTCGAACATGACAGGGGAATTCAACATAACCTTCTCGGAAAAGAACGTGTCCTCCCTTGCCCCCGGAGAGGTCAGGCAGATCGGGATAAACGTGACCGTCCCCCTGGGATATCTCCCGGGCTCCCACCACGGTTCCATAAACATAACGAGTGCGAACAGCTACAATTTCACCAGGAATTTCGACCTTTTCGTGACCACCTCCAGGACTTGGACGATGGACAAGACCTTCTGCGAGAGGGTATTGACGCCGGAGGTCGGGACGGTCTGCAACATAACGATAAACAACACCGGAAACGTTCCCGCCAATTTCACCATAACCCCCGTGACCGGTCCCGCCAACATGCACAATTATACATGGACGAACGAGACCTCGTTCGAGGTTCTAAATCTCACTTCCCATGTGTTCGTTGTCAATTACAACGTGACCGGAATATCCCTCGACTTCTTCTATCCGAACTATACGATAGCCGGGGTTCAGGCGGAATCCGATCCCCCGAACAGGACCCTCAGCATCGTGCTGAATCCGTTCATAAAGCCCGGCCTGGAGGTGGACATTACGCCGAACGTCACCGAGCAGCTGAGCACCGTCTATATACTCGCCAACATAACGGACTATTCGGGAATAGGCATATCAAACGTGACAGTCAATGTGAGTGTTTCCGAAAACGTCTCCTATCTCCAGGAGATGAGGTACTGCGGAGAATACTTCCCCGACTATCACTGCTATGAGATATATTTCCCGGCGGATCCGTTCTCCGGAACATGGGGGGATTCGGCCGTTTCGGGATTCTACAACGTTTCGGTGTTCGCGGTCGACAATGCGGGAAAGAATGACACGTTGACCAAGACGCTGGCTTATTACAAGAAGCTAATGACCGACCCGATAACCGAGCAGACCTACTACAGGGGGGAAACCGGAACCCTGATGGTTTCGGCGCATGACGTGATTGACGGTCCCATCGGGGGGGTCAAGACGGACGTCAATCTTTTCGACCCGGACGGGAAGAACGTCACGTATTTCTTCTGGCTGGGGAGCTCGATAGTCACCGATTCCGGAGGTAACGGGGGCCTGCTGTTCCTGGTGCCCTCCGGGGCAGCCCTGGGAACATATTCTTTGGTCATGAACTCTTCGGTCAATTATTCTTCATTCAACACGTCCGATTACAACGATACCGTTCACACCCTTGAGGTCAAGAGGCACAGGACCGTTTACGGGTCGGTGGGGGTGCCCGATCCTTCCTACATAGACAAGATAATGCCGGTCAGCGTGATCACCCTTGACCAGAACGGGGACCCGGTGGACCCCGACTATTTCGAGCTTGTCCTTTACTATACCGAGGGGTACGGCTTCCAGGTCTGGAGGAACCTCACGATGGCTTCGAACTTTTCAAAGGAATCCACGGGATTCTATTCCTATTCCGAGCTTCTGCCGAGCGGCAGCGTCCTGACGGGAAGCTATCTCGCACTCCTGAAGGTGGGATATGACGGCAGGGAGAATTACGACCTGAAGGCATTCAGGATAGTCTCGGGAGGTCCGTACGACGTCAAGATAACGTCAATCGAGGGGGAAGTCACCCAGTCCGACTATCTTGATTTCGAGGTTCTCATCGAGAACATGGGAGAGGTTTCCCATCTGGACGTCAAGGTGGAGTACTGGATAGCCGACATTGACGGGAACCAGACCTGGGATTACGGGAATTCCTCAATAGATATCCCAGCTTATTCCAACCGCACTTTCGTGGATTACCTGAACATATATTCCTTCCAGCCGCTGGGGCAGTATGTCCTGAACGTAAGGGTCACGTACGACCCCGCGCTTTCGCCTGCCCCTGCCAACAGGACGTTCTACGTGGTCGAATCGGTACCCGGTCCGCCGCCCGGCCCGGAGGGTCCGGGAGGCGGGGCCGCGCCTTCGGCGGGACCTCCCCCTTCTTTCATGCCGTCGGGAGAGCCCGAAATAGAGATATCGAAATATACCGGGGAAGTGGGGATAGAGGCTGGCGGAACCAAGTATCTCTCCGTGGAGGTCGAGAACACGGGTAACGTCACTGTGGAGAACATAAGCCTTTTAATAAGGGGGATTCCCTCCGCATGGGTGGACATCAGTCCGGGGGTTTCCGGGAGGCTGGTTTCGGGCAATGTCACGACGTTCTCCGTCAAGCTGTCCGTTCCCGTCTCCGCGGAGGCAAAGGAGTACATGGGGACTATAATCGCTACCGCCCCGAACCAGACGAGCGACGAGAGGAGCTTCAAGACGGTGGTCTTCATCTCAAAGGCGAAGCTGGTGGAATGGGAGATCAACCGGCTGAAGACCGCGCTCCAGGAGCTTGAGACCGACACAGAAGATGCCAGCAATAGCGGGAGGGACGTGACGGAGATTCTCCCGGTGCTGGAGGAGCTGAAAGATGCTATAGACGAGGCCGAGGATTATCTCGAGAGCAAGGATTATGACAATTCGCTGCAGTCCGTGTTCATCGGGTGGAAGCTCGTGGACAGGATAAGGTATCTGCTTTCCAGGGCACCCATGGGGTTGGGAGCGGTCACGGGATTCCCTCTCTGGATGATAATCATAATCGTCGTACTGATCATCATCGTCATTGCGGCTCTCCTGATGATGAAGAAGATGAAGGGAGTCACAGAGAATCTTTTCAGGAATCAGATGCCCGGCATGAAGCCCAAAACGCTCATGGCTGAAAAGATAGAGGAGAAGAGCTCGCTCGAGGAGGAACGGGCCAAGATAAACCGCGTCCTCAATCTTCTTGAAAAGGAAAAGAACGAGGGCCTGATAACCGAAAAGGCCTATAACGACCTTGTGGCAAGGAACAGGAATAAACTCAAGTCAATAGAGGAATCTATCGGGAAAATGCAGTAATTCATACACTTTCCATAGTATTAACATATAAATTTTTTGATCAAAAAAAATCAATTCTAACAAACGGTTAATGTTGCATTTCGGGGGTTTTGGCGGTTTAAAAAATTTTTTTTGGTATGTTTATACTATAATATCCCCAATTATCCTCCAAAAACCGCCATACATAAACATTTAAATCCAGATAGTATATTTATACAATAGGAAAATTTAACGGATTTGGGGCGAAAAAATGAAGGCGACGTTAACCGATTATAAAAACTTCTGGTTGATATGGATAAACTGTGCGGGAAAAAAGAAGGGCGTTTCGCTGTTCCAGATACAGAACAAGTGGGGCATAAAGACCAACTACCTCTATCATAACGAGTCGGGCCTCGGAAAGCCCCTTTTCAGGTGCATGATCGAAGAGGAATATCTGATAAAGTCGGGAAAATATCTCAGGGCCAAATTTGACTGGATACCCAAATTCATCAGGAAGAAATACGAACCCATAGAATTCCTCGAAAAGCCGGATCAGTGGTTCCCGAATAAGTTCATTAACCTGAAATGGGACAAGGTGCAGAAATTCATGGAAAAGAACAATGAGAAGATATTTGAAGAAAAAAGGATCGGGATTCTTTATAACAATGATAAGGACATAATAGGGGCCGAAGGCCCGATGATATTTTCGGACATCTTCCTTTATATCATGTTTTCGAACATAATGACCTTCACGAAGAAGTACAAGGCCGACGTCGTGGTCAGGATAGTTTCAACGCTCATTTCATTGTCAACCAGGAGGAATCTCCTCAATTACATGTTTAGACTGCACAATGAAATGAAGAACGTGATTACATTTCCCATGATCATAATGAACGAAAACGAGCTTTCGAGGGCATTATGCACGCTCAAATGGTAGATATAATTTATAACATCAATACAATTATCATCCGGTGAGTAGCTTGACAAGGATAATTGGCATCGTATCCGGCAAGGGAGGCGTGGGAAAGACCACCGTCGTTGCGAATCTCGGATCCGTGCTCGCCTCCAGGTACAAGAAGGACGTGGTGGTGGTGGACGCGAACATAACCACTTCCCATCTGGGCCTCTATCTGGGCATGTATTACTGCCCGGTCACCCTGAATCAGGTCCTGAAGGGAAAGGTCAGGGTGCATGAAGCCATGTATGATTACCATATAAACGGCCTGAGGGTCATCCCCGCCTCGCTTTCATACGAGGACCTAAAGGGGGCGGACATCGCAAAGCTCAAGAACGTCATAAATGACCTTTTTGGCAAGACCGACATCATACTGATAGATTCCGCACCGGGCCTGGGGAGGGAGGCCATGGCCACCCTTCATGCGTGCGACGAGGTGATATTCGTGAACACGCCCTTCATCCCCTCAACAATGGACATAATAAAATGCCACCAGGTCGCCAATGAGCTGGGGACCAAGGCCCTGGGTGTCATCCTGAATATGGTGGGGAAGGAAAAATACGAGCTGAATCTGCAGGAGGTCGAGCAGCTCATCGAGCTTCCCATCATGGCCAGCATACCCCTGGACAAGAACGTGCTCAGGAGCCTTGCGCTCAAGATGCCCCTGGTGCTTTACAACCCCGGATCACCGGCGAGCAGGGAGTTCGACAAGCTCGGGGCGAAACTGCTCGGAGTTGAATACCGGGCGGAAAATATATTCACCGGCATTCTCAAATTATTCGGTTTCGGGCGGAAGTCATAATAAATAAATTATTTTATTTATAAACCCTCCGGTAAAAAATAAACATAAAGGCGTGTGCGGGATTATAGTATGTTTATACCATAAGGGGTGTCAATGCCAAAGAAAAAAGAC
>CAZEXF010000098.1:0-4742 GCA_964516855.1 uncultured archaeon
GGAGAATAAACTGACGCAGGTCTTGCCTGTGTCTTTCGAAGATATGGAGGAATTGGTATGGATTTTGGCTTCGGTGGATTTGACTCCGGGTTCTCGGATTTCAACGCAGAGCTAGAGGAAGTCAGGCTGGTGAAGTTCAAGAAATTCGACAGGATGCTGGGGGTAGGAGAAGGAGGCAGCATACAGTCCACCCCTCTCATTGTAAACGGTATCGCATACATCGGATCGTGTGACCATTATTTGTATGCCCTTGACTGCAAGACGGGAGGACTTGTCTGGAAGTTCAGGACAGAGGGGATCATAATGTCAACCCCGTGCTCGGACGGCACGAGAATCTTCGCCACGTCCTATGACGGATACATCTACTCACTGGACATGATATCAGGAGAGCCTGCATGGAGGTTCAGGACCGGGAACAAAATCTTTGGAAGCCCTTTCTGCAAGGACGGCGTGGTTTACTTCGGTTCAACAGACGAGAACGTCTATGCGGTGGATGCCGGAACGGGCGAGGAGATATGGAGGTTCAAGACAGGGGACCAGATAAATGCGGCCCCGCTGGTTCACGGGGGAAGGGTTTACATCGGGTCTTATGATTGCAATGTCTATTGCCTGGACGTGGGAACGGGCGAGGAGATATGGAGGTTCAAGACAGGGGGGGAGCTTTTCTGGCACTATCCGCCCCTGCTCAGGAAAGGTATCCTATATTTCGCTTCCTTCGACAATTATCTTTACGCGCTTGATGTTAAAACGAGAAAGACTGTCTGGAAATTCAGGACAGGAAAATACGGGAATGCCGGAATGCCGATTATCTACAAGAACAGGATATACCACGGTGAAAGGGGAGGGAATTTCTACTGCCTGACAATGGAAGGAAAGGAGGTCTGGAGGTTCGTTGCGGGAGAAACCCTCAGCCAGCTTCCCCTGATTCATGAGGACAAGATATACTTCGGAACCGAGGACTACAACATGTACTGCCTGACAATGGAAGGAAAGGAGGTCTGGAGGTTCAAGACAGGGGGCTATATCTACAGCTCCCCCAGATTTTTCGACGGTCTCATCTGTTTCGGTTCCTGGGACTGTCACGTTTATGCCGTCAGGGCTGACAACGGCAGGGAGGTCTGGAGGTTCATGACAGACACACCGACCCAATCATATGAGCCTCCTCCTCATTGCAACTTAAGGATGGAGATCAAGAAGGGAACGAATATTGAGGATGCGGTCTCCGAGGGAAAATACAGATCGAAGGAAAGGAGTGCCTCGATTTCGGACTACCAGATCAGTAATGAGTATTCAACGACGTCGGACTACAAGGCGAAGAGCGACTACGACGTCAGCATGGTCATGTTTGAGGAATCTATAGGAGGTAATGAGTTATGTCATTCGGTTTCGGGGGATTTGACTCCGGCTTCTCGGATTTCGACGTAGAGGTCGAGGATGTA
This sequence comes from uncultured archaeon, assembly GCA_964516855.1. GTDB lineage: Archaea > Aenigmatarchaeota > Aenigmatarchaeia > QMZP01 > QMZT01 > CAZEXF01. The sequence continues at coordinate 1,440 of CAZEXF010000098.1, forward strand.
TCGATAAAAAAATCGAGAAAGTTCGACCGCGTATTCAGGGTGAGCCACGGGGGGAGCATAGACCAGAAGCCGCTGGTTTTTGGAAACCTCATCATTTTCGGCTCGATGGACAATTTCCTTTATGCCGTTGACTGTAAAACGGGCGAAGAGGTGTGGAGGATGAGATCCAACGGGATATTCATGGAATCATCTCCCGTGACGGACGGGAAAACCGTCTTCATCGGATGTTACGATTACTACCTTTACGCTGTCGACCCGATGAGCGGATCGGTCAGGTGGAAATTCAGGACCGGGGCTGAAATCCTTGGCACGCCAGCAGTCCGGGGGAACAGGATTTACGTCGGTTCAAAGGACGGTTATCTCTATTGTATCGACAAGGCACAGGGTTCTGAAATATGGAAGTTCAGGACGGGAGACTGGATAGCTGCCACCCCTGTCGTCCACGGGGGGAAGGTCTATATCGGGTCCTTTGACACGAATTTCTATTGCCTAGATATAGAGAGCGGGAAGGAGGTCTGGAGGTTCAGGACGGGAGGGGAGATTTATGACGTCTATCCCGGGGAGGTATGGGATGGGAATATCTTCGTCCCGTCTCTCGATAATCATCTTTACTGCCTTGATGCGGAAACGGGCAAGGAGATATGGAAATTCAGGGCCGGCAATTACGGCATATGCGGGGCTCCGGTAAGGCATGGAAATACTTATTATCTTGAAACCAGGGACGGAATTCTGTACGCCCTGACCCCCGAAGGCAAAGAGGTGTGGAGGTTCAAGGCAGGCAGCGTAATAGCCATGCCGACATTCCATGAAAATAAGATTTATGTCGGTTCGGAAGACGGCAACTTTTACTGCCTTTCCCTCGAAGGTAAGGATCTGTGGAGGTTCAGGACGGAGGGGGCCGTGTTCTGGCAGCCCGTCATAAAGGACGGTGTCGTGTATTTCACTTCCTGGGATTGCCATCTGTATGCAGTTGGCATTGAAAGCAGGAAGGAGCTGTGGAGGTTCGCGACTTCCACAAAGGTTCAGTCAGAATGGCCTCCTGCATATGATTCATGGGAGGCCGAGGTCAAGAAGGAAACGCATATTGAGGACGCTATTTCAGAGGACAGGTACAAATCGAAGGAAAGGAGCGCCTCGCTTTCCGAATATCAGATCGAGAGCGAGTACGCTTCCACAAGCGATTACAAGACCAAGAGCGATTACGACGTAAGTTTCGTTATGTTTGAAGAGAATGGATTAGGGGAGGAATTGATATGGATTTCGAATTCGGTGATTTTGACACCTCAGACTTCGATGTCGAGCTGGAGGATGTGAAGATCAGGAAGGTAAAGAAATTCGAACGTTTATGGAAGTATGGCTACGGCGGAAGCGTCTGCCAGGTGACGGCCTTCGAGGGCCTGGTCGTTTTCGGGGCATGCGACCACTACATATACTGCGTCGAACCCGACGGGAAAACAAGGTGGAAATTCAAGACGGACGGCATAATAATGAACTCCCCGAAAGTCGTGGAAGGGAAGGTGTTCTGCGGTTCTTATGATTACAACATGTATGCCATAGATCTCGAAACGGGGGAGGAACTCTGGAGGTTCAGGGCAGGCGGGGAGATATTTTCCGAACCTGCATATTCGGATGGGTATATATATTTCGGCAGCAGGGACGGTTATGTTTACTGTCTGGAACCGGAAGGCAAGGAGTTATGGAGGTTCAGGACGGGTGATGACATCGCCTTCTGCCCGGTCGTTTCCGGAGACAGGCTTCTGGCCGGATCATACGACGGCATGTTGTACTGCATCGACAAAAGAAACGGCAAGGAGATGTGGAGGTTCAGGACGGGGGACCAGATTCAGATGACCACACCCAACTGCGTCCATGACGGGATTTTATATTTCGCTTCCTTCGACAACAACCTTTATGCCCTGAGGATTTCCGACGGCAAGGAGTTGTGGAGGTTCAGGACTGGCGAGTACGGTACAAGCGGAGCTCCTTTCCTTTACAAGGACACCCTCTATCATGCCTGCAGGGACGGGATCGTGTTCGCGCTTACCCTGGAAGGAAAGGAGAAATGGAGATTCACCGCAGGGAAGCTCGTCGTTAACGTGATGGTAATGAACGACAGGGTTTACTTCGGCTCCGAAGACAGCAATGTTTACTGCCTTGACCTCGACGGAAAGGAACTCTGGAGGTACAAGACAGGCGCGCCGGTTTATAACATAAGGATAGACACGTCTACTAACACGGTATGCTTCGGTAGCTGGGACTGCCACGTATATTATCTTGACGGCAATACCGGAAAGGAAATCTGGACGGTTGCGACTTCCACGATGAGCCCGGGCTACGTGCCTCCGGCAAAGGATGCCTTCGAAGTGGAGGTCAAGAAGGAAACGCATATTGAGGACGCGATTTCCGAGGAGAAATACAAATCGAAGGAGAAGAGCGCTTCCCTTTCCGATTACCAGATTACGAATGAATACGCATCCACCTCGGACTACAAGGCGAAGAGCGATTACGACGTCAACATGGTCATTTTGGAGGAGAATAAACTGACGCAGGTCTTGCCTGTGTCTTTCGAAGATATGGAGGAATTGAGCATATGGACTTCGATGTTGGAACCAGTGAAGAGATGGACTTCAGTTTAGAGACCACTGACCTTGTGGTGGAGAAGCCGAATTTCTTCACCGTTGACTGGACAATTGGATACGGGGGAAGCATCTCCGGAGGGGTTAAGATACATAACGATAGAATTTTCTTCACCTCCGCCGATAATTATCTTTATTGTGTTGATGCAAAAACGGGGAAGATTATCTGGAGGTTCAAGGGACGGGGTGTTACAGACACCTCAAGGCCTGTAATAGAGGAGGGTGTCGTGTATGTTGGTTTCTTTGACGGCTATCTTTATGCGGTCGATGAACTGACAGGAACCCTTCTTTGGGAATTCAAGACCGGGGACAAGGTGACAGGTTCTCCTACCATTTATGAGGACAGGGTCTATTTCGGATCGTTCGACGGATACATTTATGCCTTGAAAAAGACGGACGGAAAACTGATATGGAGGTTCAAGACCGGGGACAGTGTCGGAGCGACTCCTGACATCTATAAAGGAAAAATTCTGATTGGTTCTTTCGACGGAAATCTCTATTGCCTTACCAAAGAGGGTAAAGAATTATGGAGGTTTAAAACAGGAGGGTCCATCCTCAATTATTACAGAAGCCCTATTGTTAACGGTGCAATCCACTTTGGCTGCTGGAACGGGATACTCTACGCGGTGGACCTGGAGACGGGGCGGGAAAAATGGAGATTCAGGAC
>CAZEXF010000099.1:0-4730 GCA_964516855.1 uncultured archaeon
TTGGCGATCCCGTCCTGTCCGGGCCTGGAGGTGATCCTTGCGAGGCCGATCTCGGTCTTGACTATGGCCCCCTTGGTTATGACGTTCCTCCTGACGTAATGGACGTTCGCCGGGTTTTTCTCCACGGAGATGACCTTCGCCCTCTTTGCCGTCTTCGTCCTGGGGTCGGCCACGTTGATCTTCTCCACCGAGAGGAGCTTCAGCTTCCGGTTGCCTCCCATCGTCCTCTTGACCTTCACGTTTCTCCTGCCTATCTTAGTCTCAAGGAACTCCCCTCCCCTTTCGAAGAGCTTCCGCTTCCTTGACCTTTTCAGGCGCTTGCTTGTTTTCGTTCTGACAGATTTCAGATGCCATTTCGTCATTTTTTCACCGGATTATTCTAATATAGTAACAGTTAAAGTATATAAATTTATATAAACTTATAAACACAAGGCATTTAAATAAATTATCAATAAGATAATCAAACCGCACGGAGGTATACGACATGCAGCAAAGACCATTGGATGTCCTTGGAAGCGCTGAAAACAAGAGGATAATCATACAGGTGAAGAACAGGGACAAGATAACTGGTATTTTGAAGGCTTTTGATTCCCACCTGAACATATGGCTGGAAGAGGCCGAGGTTCAGTCAGCAGACGGCGAGAACAACACAAAACTGGGGACCGTACTGGTGAGGGGAGACAACATAGTCATTATATCACCGGGAAAATGAACGACTAAGTGATTCTTATGGTGAAAGGTACGCCGAGTTTTGGTAAGAAGCAGGGGAAGACCCACGTACTCTGCCGAAGATGTGGGAGGCACGCCTACCACGCAAGGGACGGGATATGTGCAGCCTGCGGATTCGGGAAATCAGCCAAACTGAAAAAAGCAAAGTGGCAGTGGAAGACCGTCCAGAGGGACAAGAGGACGAAATAATCTATTTAAGACCCTTAACTTTTCGGAATTCGACCCTTTTCTTGTACCTCTTCCTGTATTTCTTTCGCTTTTTCGACTCGAAAACCTCTTGTTTTTCCCCTTCCCTGGATTCTTCCATATTTAAATTAATGGCTTAATTAATTATAATACCATCGAAACGAAGGGCGGCCTGGAAACGATATGAAAGCCGCCAAATGAATGGGCCCGTAGCTCAGTCTGGTGGGAATTGGCCGGCATGGATCTGAAATGCCGGCCTGCTCTCCCTTGGAGGGCTTTCCGGACGCTTAGAGCACCGGACTCTTATCGGATATGATGACCCCTCTCAAATGAAGGGGGATGACGAAATCGTTTGAAACAGGCGCAGCCTGTTTCTTTCGCTGGTTGATATCCGGGTGTCGCGGGTTCGAAACGAAATAAGCATTAACAGGCATTGCCGTGAATCTCACGGCATTTCGCGTGTTTCCCGTCGGGCCCATTTTCCCTTTTTAAACAAATTTCCTATTCTTATATTATGGAAAAGAGGCCTGTCCCTATCATTATTGTCATGATAACCCAGAAGGGGGATGAACGCATTCTCATGATCAAGAGGAATTACTATCCTTACAAGGGATACTGGAGCATGATAGGGGGTAAGCTCGAGGGGAACGAAAGCGTCAGGGAGGCCGTTCTTCGGGAAGTCAGGGAGGAGACGGGACTTGAGGCGGAATTCCTCGGGATAAAATCGGTAATACATGAAAGGCTGATGGAAAACGGCATCTCCAATTTCACGTCCGTCATATTCTTCTGCCATGCAGAGGTCGGAGGTGAAGACGTCATCCAGTCGCATGAGGGCGAGCTGGAATGGTTCCGGCCGGACGGGCTGGACGGGCTGAGAATGGTTCACTCTGACAAATGGATGATAGAGAACCTGAGTGAGAAATCGATAGAAGTTCCCCACGTGATAATGGAGGAAAGGGAAGGCGAGATCGTATCATTCAGGGAGCTTTGAATTTGTCTTTAAACGATGTCAGAAACGGATTCCAGTATCTTTTTCATCAGCTTGTTCCCGTCTTTCAGGACGGGATCCCCGTGGCCGGGAAGGATCTTTTCGATGTTCATTCCGGTTATGATCTCAAGGGATCTCTCAAGCTCGTTCTCGTCCCCTCCGGGAAGGTCCGTCCTTCCCACCCCGTCGGCGAACAGGGTGTCTCCCGATATCATCACCTTGTCCTTTTCATCCAGGAGGCATATGGAACCCTTCGTGTGTCCCGGCGTGTGGATGACCTTCATTCCGTTGACGACGTCCCCGTCCTTGAGCTTCCTGGATACCTTCATGGGCTTCAGCTCCCCTCCGAAAAAGCCTGCGTTGCTGAATTCCTGGTCCCCCTTCTCGACGACATGAGCGTCGTTCTCATGTATCATGAATTCTGCGTTCTCGAAGAACTTGTTGCCTCCGGTGTGATCGAAATGCATGTGGGTGTTCACGACGGTCTTGATCTGCTCGAATTCCACGCCAAGCTTCTTGAAGATGTCGTAAAGGCGCACGAAGTTGAATCCGGTCCCGGTGTCAATGACCATGTCCTTTCCCACAAGATAGATGTTGGAGTCGAGGTCAGAAAGATGTATCATTGTTATCTTGTCGCTTATCTTTGAAAAGACAGGCAGACTCATGATAATATTTTGGCCGCAAAAGGATATAAAAAGATATCATGCTCCTTTTAAAAAAATATTTTTCACAGAAATGACTTTTAGATAGTGAATCCATTAGAAACCGATTAAAAGGTACTTCAGGGCGAGCTCAATCACTATCAGAACAACGCAGACCCCCAGGATGTGCTCGGGCTTCAGCTTGATGGCCTCCTCGGACTGCTCGAAGTACCTGATCAGCCCGGCCGTGCTCTGGGGCATCATCATCTTGTCTTTCTTTCCCATACCATCACGTTATAATAATAGAACCAGGAAGGTTTAAATAAGTTTTACGCGTACTCGCTCTTCATCACGTACTCGCTCTTGACCGAATAAGTGCTTTCATTTTCGATATTCGTCTCATCCGAAGAGTATTTTTCCTTTCCCTCTTCAACGGTCTCCGCAATTTCCGGGGTCCTGAACTCGAATACGGTCTCTTCCTCATATTCGTATCTGTTCTGGCGCTGTATGGAGGTCTGGAACCTCCACAAAAGCTTTCCCTTCGTGTCTATGCAGTAAAGGTGGCAGTCGTAAGAGCCGAAATATATCCTGTTTCCGTCTATCAGCGGGCTGCCCCACAGAGGTCCCGATGTCCTGAATCTCCAGATCTCCTTCCCTTCTAGTGAAAGGCAGTAGAGGCTGGAGTCAGAAGAGCCGAAAAATATCTTCCCGTTATCTATAACGGCCATCGTCCCTCCCTCTTTCCCACCGGTCCCGAATCTCCATTTCTCTCCCGCCGTTTTTATGTCAACGGCATGGAAGACCCCGTCCAGAGTTATTATATAAAGGATTCCCCCTTCTATCATTGGGATGTGCGTTGTTCCCCCGGTCTTGAACCTGAAGGTTTCCTTACCGTCGGAAATTCTTACCCCGTACACGTTCCGGTCATCGCATCCGAAGTATATGACACCTTCAACGACTGGCAAAGGCTCCTTGTTAATTATGTTACCGTCCGTCCTGAACCTCCAGACCTCCTTCCCGGTCTCCGGTTCGAGGCAGTAAAGATTCCCGTCAGACGAGCCTACGAATATCTTCCCCTTGTGATAGGTGGGGCTCGATCCCGTCCACCCTCCAGTCCTGAAAGCCCAGACCATTTTTCCGGATTCGCAGTCAAGACAGTATACGAAATAATCCATTGAAGCGAAAATCACTTTGTCATCGACCACGACCGGCTGTGAATCCATCAGTCTGTCTCCTGTTTTTAAACGCCATATCTCCTTACCGGTCTTCCAGTTTATGGCATAAAGGCAGCCATCATAGCAATTGGTGAAGAGCCGGTCCTTCCAGATGACTGCTACGGAATCGCAGAAAAGACCGCCTGCCTTGAACTTCCATACGACCTTTCCACTGATTTTGTCGATGGAATAGAGGTATTTGTCACCGGCCCCGATGAAAACCATGCCCTCCCTGATTACGGGAGAGCCGTCTATGCTACCCCCGCCGTCATCCACATGCCAGAGCCTGAACGCCTTGTCATTTCCCGATTTTTTGGCCAAGTCCCCGAGCTCAAAGCCCATCCCTCCGCCCACCTTGGCGGTGAACGTGTCGTCCATATCAATTGGTTCGGGAATCAGAAATAAAAACCTGTTCAGGCGTACTCGCTCTTGATCACGTATTCGCTCTTGACGGAATACTCGCTCTCACCCGAGGATTCCCCGGAAACGTTGACGGAATACCTCTCTTCTTCCTCTGTCTCTTCCTCTCCCGGGGCTTCCTGCATGACCACGGCCTCGTACATCTCGTAGGGCTCCCCTATGTCCGACACGGTCGTTGAGCTTGTCTGGAACCTCCAGATCTCCTTGCCTTCCAGGGAGAGAGAGTACAGATGGCAGTCCATCGACCCTATGAAGACCCGGTCATTATGGAAGAGCGGATCCGTATAAACTGCTCCTGCTGTTTTGAACCTCCAGATCTCCTTGCCTTCCAGGGAAAGGCAGTAGAAGTTCCCGCTCTCGTCACCGAAATAAAGCCTGTCACCGGATATTCCTACCTGAACGACCAGGTTCTCGGCCTGGAACCTCCAGATCTCCTTTCCCTCCCTCGTCAGGCAGTAGATTATCCCGTCCCTGCATCCGTGGTATATCCTGTCCTTATGGAGGACGGGGGCGCAGGTGTTCCCGTATTTCCCTGTCTTGAATTTCCATTCC
>CAZEXF010000100.1:0-4729 GCA_964516855.1 uncultured archaeon
TGCTTGATCACGTTGTCACCGACGTATGCAGAACAGGCAACCATGGTAATGCCTTCGGTCTTGTAACCTATGCTCTGAAGAAGTTTCGTGACCTCGTCCTTGACCTTCTTGTAGCTCGCTTCCTCGTACTTCACTGCATCCATCTTGTTTATGGCTACGACGATCTGCTTGATTCCAAGAACCTTTGAAAGGAACAAATGCTCCCTCGTCTGCTCCTGGATCCCGTCCTTGGCCGAAACCACGAGAATGGCGGCATCTGCCTGGGACGCACCGGTGATCATGTTCTTTACGAAGTCCCTGTGGCCGGGACAGTCGATCACGGTGAAGTAATACTTGTCGCTCTGGAATTCCTTGTGCATTAGGTCGATTGTCACTCCTCGTTCTCTCTCTTCCTTGAGGTTGTCCATAACGAAAGCGAATTCGAACGTCTCTTTCTTGAGTTCCTTTGCCTTGTCCTTGAGCTTCCTGAGTTCCTGCTCGCTCAGAGAACCCGAGTCGAACAGTAGTCTACCGATTAGAGTTGACTTTCCATGGTCCACGTGACCTGACGTAATCAGGTTAATGTGCGGTTTTTCTGCCATCCTATCACTCCTCATATATATTGGAATATAAAGCGGGGTCGCTTTAAAGTATTAATTATATGACCCGTTTGATTTATAAAGATTTTTTTTTGCACGCGCCCTTTTTATTGGCCGGTTTCAGGGGGAATTTTCCGGAAAAAACAGGTCATCAGTCCTTGCCTATGGATTCGCTCTGGATGACCTCGCCGGACCTTTGTCTGTAATAGAGTATCATGGCCAGCATGAAAAGCCCGAGACCTATCAGGATGAACCACGTCCAGGGGAAATCCGTGCAACTCTCGGGGCACGACCCTCCGCAGTCCACACCCTCCTCGCCCCAGTCCTGCTTACGGTTGTGGCAGCGGACCTCGTAACCGTCGCAGCCCTCGTCCGTCAGTCCGTTGCAGTTGTCGTCAAGGCCGTTGCCGCATATGTCGATGTCGCTGTCAGGCCCCTTTTCCCCCACGCACTCCGTCCATTCCCCCTTTATGCAGGTCGACATCCCTGTCTCGCAGACCCCGTATGCAGAGCCGCATATCCTGCTTTCCCCGTCCGTGCAGGCGTCTAAACCGGCCCTTGCCGGGTACGCGGGAAGGACTAAAAGAGAGGCCGCGATCAGGAAAAAGAGCAGATGTTTAAACATGATTAATATTTTTGACGGCGGCCTAATTAATCTATTTTTATGCCTATCCCGAAATTCTCGGTTCTGATCTGTCCGGCCTTTCCGAATCTGATCTCCTTTATCTTCATGGTGGTCTTTATGACCCCGGAAAGAATCTTGACTTTCTCAGAGTCTATGGTCACGGTCCCGAGGGGTTCGGCGAGGGAAAGACCCTTGCCAGTCTTGTATTTCCGGACTGCCGCGATAACGTCGGCCGCCATGTCCCCGTTCTCCTCGATCCCGGGATCGGAAAGTTTGCGGTCGAATGAAGGCCATTTCGAGACGTGTATGCTTTTGGAGCCGTCCCTCTCCGAGAAGAACCTCTGGTATATCTCCTCCGTGATATAGGGGGTTATCGGCGCCATCAGCTTGAGCACCGAGAGCAGCGTGTAATAAAGCGTGTATTTTGCGGAGTTTACCGAATGCCTTTCATATTTATCCTGGTTGTAAAGCCTGTCCTTGACCATCTCGAGGTAATAGTCGCAGAAGACGTGCCAGAAGAAATTCTCCACGTCCGCCTTCGTACGGGAATATTCGTAATCGCGGAAGGATTCCGTCGACGTCTTGATTATACCGTTTATTTTCGACAGGATCCACCTGTCGATGGGTTCGATCTTACCAGGCATCTTCCCGGGCGCCTCGCCGATGTGCATCATGCAGAACTTGGAAGCGTTCCAGAGCTTGGTCACGAATTTTTTCCCGGTTATAAGGTCCTTTTCCTGGTACGGAAGGTCCTCCCCGAGTTTCGAGCCCGCAGCCCAGAACCGGAGGCAGTCCGCCCCGTACTTCTCCAGGACCTCCTGCGGATGGATGACGTTCCCCTTGGACTTGCTCATCTTCTTCCCCTTCGGGTCGAGTGCCCATCCCGATATCATTATGTCAGACCAGGGGTTCTTCCCGTAGTGCAGCCGGGATTTCACGACCGTGTTGAAGAGCCAGAATGTTATTATGTCGTGGGCCTGCGGCCTCAGGTCCATCGGGTATAGCTTCGGGAAGACCGGATGGTCCCTGAACAGCTCGGCTGCGATCCTGGGGGTCAGGGAGGACGTGGCCCATGTGTCCAGCACGTCCTTCTCCGGAACGAACTCCCTCGATCCGCATTTGGGGCATTTGTCCACCGGCGGCCTGTCCTTTGTCGGGTCCACCGGAAGGCCCTCCTTTCTGGCCAGGATAACCTCGTCACATTTGCCGCAGTACCAGACGGGGAAGGGAACTCCGAAGTACCTCTGCCTGCTTATGCACCAGTCCCACTGGAGGCCGTTTATCCAGTTGGTGTAGCGGTTGATCATGTGAGCGGGATACCAGTTCATCTCCTTTCCCGCCTTCAGGAACCTTTCCTTCAGGTCGAGGTATTTTATGAACCACTGCTTGGTTTCGAGTATCTCTATCTCCGTCCCGCACCTCTCGTGGACGTTCACCACGTGCCTTATGCTCTTCTGGGACTTTAGAAGCCCTCTGGACTTCAGGTCCGAGATGATAGCCTTCCTTGCATCGGCAATCTTCATGCCTCCGTATTTTCCCGCCAGCTCTGTCATCCTGCCGTCCCTGGTGATCGCTATCCTTAAAGGGAGACTGAATTCCTTGTAGTGTTCGACGTCGTCCGTGTCCCCGAAGGTGCAGCACATCAATATCCCCGTCCCCTTCTCCGGATCTGCCTTCTCGCTGGGCATGATCTCGACCTCGTGGTTGAACAGGGGGACCTTTGCCCTTTTCCCGAACAGACCCCGGTATCTCTTGTCGTCGGGATGCGCGAATATCGCGACGCATGCGGGAAGAAGCTCGGGCCTAGTGGTCGCGATCACGAGGTCCTTCCCGTTTTCCAGCCTGAATATTATGTCGTTGAAGTGGGAATCCATTTCCCTGTCCTCGAGCTCCACCTGGGCGATCGCCGTGGAGCATTCCGGGCACCAGATGACGGGGGCCTCCTTACGGTATTCCCTCCCCATCTCATAAAGCTCGATGAACGACCTCTGTGAGATCCTCTGGCAGTGCTCGTCTATGGTGGTGTAGAAGATGCTCCAGTCGCAGGATATCCCTATGGCCTTCCAGTCAGCCACGTATTTCTTCCGGATGGCGGAAAGCGTGTCGAGGCAGAGCTTTACGAACGCCGGCCTGGCCATGTCCCTTGCCCTGACGTTCTTCTCCTTCTCTATCAGGCGTTCGGTCGGCAGGCCGTTGTCGTCGGTCCCGAACGGATAGAAGAGGTTGAACCCCATCATCCTCTTGAACCTGGCGATGAAATCCATCTGGGAATAATTGAATGCGTGGCCGATGTGCATCTTCCCCGATACCGTGGGGGGAGGGGTGTCCACCGAGAATATCTCCTTCCTGGAACTGGGATCGAACCTGAATATCCCCTTCTCCTCCCAGAACTTCGACCACCTCTTCTCCGATTCCCTGAAATCGTACCTTTTCGGGAGCTCCATAATGATATCACTCGTGAATGAATAATATATATCTAACGAGAGCGTTAAAGATCGCCTCGGTTTATTATATGTTTGCTTACAAATATTACTATGAAGCACACCCTGAAGGTCACGCTCCTCATACTGCTCATTTTCTTCCTCTCCCAGGTGGTGGGCCTCGTCGCCCTCAACTACAACACGGTCGTGACGACCGCCCCTTCCGGCGAGGTCGTCGTCGAGCACATGGACACCGCCATAGGGGAGAGGCCGCAGCTGGAGGGCCCGTCCACCTTCGTTTACATGATCATAGCGATACTCATCGGGACCGGGCTGATACTGCTCCTGATCCGGATAAGGAAGATCAGGATATGGAAGGCGATGTATTTCTTCGCCGTCTGGATGACGTGTACCGTCACCATAGGGGTTTTCATTGACCCCACGGTTGCGCTCGCCATTTGCTTCATCCTGGCCGTGCTGAAGCTCTACAGGCCGAACCCCTGGACGCATAACATAATCGAGCTTTTCATATACGCCGGGATCGCGGTCATATTCGTCCCCCTCCTTGACATATTCTGGATGGTCGTCCTTCTCTTCGTCATTTCCGGATACGACATGATAGCCGTCTGGAAATCGAAGCACATGGTCACCATGGCGGAATTCCAGACAAAGTCTTCCGCCTTCGCGGGCATAGTGCTGGGCTACCAGAGAAAGATAAGGGAAAGTATCGGGAAGAAGGCGGGAAAGGCATCCGGGAAGGTCATGGAAAGGGTGGAATCGAAGACGGCGGTGCTGGGCGGGGGGGACATCGCGTTCCCGCTGCTTTTCGCGGGCGTCATTATGGACGACCTGATCAGGGTGCAGGGGTTCGCCAAGACGACGGCCTTCCTGGTCTCGCTGATAATACCGGTCGTCGTCATGACAGCCCTGTTCCTCCTTTTCTTCAAGGCGAAGAAGGACAGGTACTATCCGGCCATGCCGTTCATAACGATAGGCTGCCTGGCGGGGTACGGACTGATGCTTCTGGCGAACTTCTTGATTTTCTAAAATACAGCGTATACTAAATGTCGCGGTTTATACCAGGTTTTCATGCCCTCATTTCTTGT
>CAZEXF010000101.1:0-4610 GCA_964516855.1 uncultured archaeon
GTAGAAGGGAGACAATTTTAAAATAGAAAGGAGGAGTTCCGTTAGTTTCTTCTCTTTTGAATCAACGAATTATCTCATCTGCCCTAGCTAATAATCCTTCAGGTAATTCTATTCCTAACTCCTGTGCTACCTTATAATTAATTATAAGAACGAACTCAGGTGAGACAACAGGAATTGTACCGCTTGGAATACCTCTTAAAATTTTGTCAGCAATGGGTGCAGCTAATACACCAAAATCAGGATTGTTGGTAGTAACACCAAAGACTGTTCCGTAATCATCTGTTAGAATTTTGGTTCCCATAACAGGTATCTTGCGCCCTCTTGTGTAATTAGCGATTAATTCAAAAACAGATTTAGTAGTAGAAAGAGATTCTGGTATGTAGAGCACAGCGTCAAAGTCAAAATTGTCTAAATATTCTCGGTTTTGGAGCTCTTCCTGTAATTGCGTAAAATCGGTAACAGGAAACTCTATCAGAGTTATACCTAAAGATTCAGCAACAGGCCTCACAAGCTCTAGTTCAGCAGGTACAGATGGGTAGCCGTCTTGATATGGCAGCCAAACTCTTTTTGCATTAGGCATTATTTCATGCAATATTTCAAGACGCTTAACAGCTACATCAGTGCCTGGATAGCGAACACCAGCAATATTGCCGCCCGGCTGACGAATGCTTTCTATTAAGTTATTTTCTTCTATAAAAGCACTAGCAAAAACGACTGGGATGTCTGTTCCCTGAGTGGCTTCTTTGGCAGCCAATGCTACCTCTGTGGGAAAAGCAAATATCAGGTCAACATCATCTTCTACAAATTTCTCTAATATTTGCTTCTCTTTCTCAGGCTCAAAATTTGTTTTTTGGAAATCATAAATAATATTCTTACCTTCTACATAACCCAATTCGGCCATCCCTTCCTTAAAACTGTCTCCAATGACTGTAAAAAAATCCAAACCACAGAGAACTCCCACTTTATATACTTTCTCCTCTTGTTTTTCAGTACAACCACTTGATAATAAAACTAATAGAACACAAATTGCAACAAGATACTTACTTATTTTACTCATAATATACCTCTTTTTTTATAATATTCAATCTGTATCTTTGACTATAAATATATTTCGATTTCTAACAATCTCATTATAAAATTTAGTCTAAACGGAACTCCCCCCTTAAAGTGTTAACTAAAAGAGTCTTCGGCTTTGACGTATTAAATTGTCCCCAGACTATTGCTCTTGATTGCTCACTGTGTTCGCCTGAATGAACGCCTCTCAAAATTACTTTGCTTCGCAATCCCTCCCACTTCGTAGTCGGGAGGATTTAACAGCACTTAACCGGTTCGCAGGGTCGGCTCGCATGTTGCAGCGATACTATTGAGGTCGCGGTCACTGCTCCTCGTACCTCTCGACCTCTTCATTGAGGACTAGCAGCTCCACTCCGGCGCTTTCAAGGAGGTCGACTGTAAGCTGATCGTCATGGTATCTCTTCCCGCAGACGACCCTCTTTATCCCCGCGGTAATGATCATCTTCGCGCAGGTGAAGCAGGGGACCATCGAGCAGTAGAGCGTCCCGCCGTCTATCGATACCCCGTATTTCGCGGCCTGCACGAGCGCGTTCTGCTCGGCATGGGTCGTCCTTATGCAGTGCTTCGAGACGTTCCCCTCCCTGTCGTAAACGTCCTTTATCAGGTGCCCCACTTCATCGCAGTGCGGCTGGCCGGAGGGAGCGCCCGCATACCCGGTGGTGAGTATCCGCCTTTCCTTCACTATCACGGCACCTACCTTTCCCCGGTCGCAGGTGGACCTCTTGGCGACCTCCCTCACGATCCCCATGAAGTAGTCGTCCCAGTCCGGACGGGCCGTCTTCCCGGTCATAAAAATCACGTATTATATTACAAAGGAGGTTTTACTTATTAAGTTTTCATGTTCCCGGTCTTTTTGGGAAAACATAAGGTTAAATTACTGAAATGGAAGATTATATCGATTCCATGGAAACCGGAAAATACCTGGCAAGTATGGACGTGAAGAAGAACAAGTACGGAGACCCGGTGGATTTCGAAAGCGTCATCAGCAGCGACCCCGAAATGATAAGGAAGAAATACATCGGGGATTCCAGATTCGCCATATACATCGCAAAACCGGATTTCACGAAGGAGATGGCCAAAGAGGGCATCTTCACCGCAAGGGCCCAGATCGATCAGGCGCCAACAGCGAATTTTTACAGGGGCCTGACCGGAACGTTCGATACGTCTGAAAACATCGAAACTGCAAAGGAAAGGGGGATAGAACAGAAAGCGGGGAAATCCCTCTGCATCTGCACCCTCGAGGTGAACGATCTGATAATGAAGCTTTCCGAGAAGCTCAACCTCACCTTCGGGCTGAACAACGACGCCATAAGGCTGGCCAAAAGGCTCGGCGTCCCCTTCCTGGCGGAGGTCCCCACCAACTCGGTTGAAAGGCTGGAGGGCGAAAAAAGGGAGGTCGGGAATCTTACCCGGGTCGGGTGGTCTTACCCCAACTTCGTCCACTACAAAGATAAATCGGACATGAGCTATCTTTTGGTCGAATGATTCTATGCGACAAGCCCGATCAAAGGGTCAAAATTGAGTATTTGATTGGTGCCCTTTTTCTTAAGAAGACCCCCGTCGAAATATAGATTTAACTTGCTGCTATAATCCGGCAGGTTGGTTTCCGGAGACAGGCCTGGAATTTCCCCCCGCTTCCTGAGCCTTTTCAGGTAATTCCTGCTCAATTTCATGATCATCGCTTGATAGTTGGGTCTCTCATTTATATGCTTTTCTGCACCTGTTTTCCGGCCTCGTTGAGCTGTTCCTTCAGGTCTTTCGCTATCTTCGGACCCATCATCCTGGCCAGGGATGACTCAGGGACCTTCCTCAGGTCGGAAAGGCTCCTTATCCCGTTGCCGAAAAGCGTCCTCGCTCGCACGCGTCCGATGCCCTTGAGCCTGACCAGCGGAAGGAGCTCCTCCCTGATCCCGTATTTGACCCTCAGCCGGACCTTCCTTATGTCCCTGATCACGTTCCTCAGCTTCAGGAGGAGCCCCAGCTCCTGGGCGGCGTAAAGGAGCCAGTCCGCGTTGTTAAGCCTGTATCGGAGCTCCCCCGGCCTGACCCCGAACTTCTCGAGTATGAGATCCTCGCCCATCTCGTCCATCCACTCGGTGAACAGCCAGGCGGTCTTGACCGAGCGGAGGTAGTCCTCGAAATCCATCTCCCAGGGATTGGGGGGCTTCTCCAGGAGATCGCTCCCGAACTGCACGATCAGCTCGTCTACCTTCTCCCTGTCCCCCTTCCTCAGGTAAAGCCCCGGGGCCATCTCCATGGTGTCGGAAATCAGCTGGAGCACGGAGAAGGGATGGACTCCCCCGTCATTTGTCTTCTCCAGGTTCGTGATCAGGAAGTCGGCCGTCACGGGGTCGATGTAAAGCTCCGAGACCCTCCTTCCCAAAAGGGTCGCCTTCAGGCTCTCGTCGTCCGCCAGGCTCGATGCCTTCCGGAAGGGGTTGTCCTTCAGGGCTTCCGCCCCCTTGACGAAGCCGAACCCCTTCAGCTCCTCCACAACCTTCGAGAGATACCCTTCCAGCCTCGACTCGTCTCCGTACTGGTAAGCGTAAAATGTCCTGTCGAAGAAGTCCATGAGCTCCCTCCTGGAAGATATGATCCCGGAGGCGATCAGGGCGAGCGTGTGCATCCTAAGGACCGGGGCGACACCCAGCTTCGACTTTATGTCCTCCGGCTCCCCGGTGACATAGGTGTCCCAGACGAACCCGGCCTCCCCCGATTTCTTGGTTATGATTATGGCCTCCCCGGACATGTCGTATTTCGGCCTCCCTGCCCTTCCCATCATCTGCTGGACCTCCAGCACCGGAATGTAGTCCATCCCGTACCCGGACGAGAACCTTTTCAGGTCCCGGATTATCACCCGGTATGCGGGCAAATTGCATCCCATGGCCAGTGTAGGGGTCGCGGTGATCGCCTTTATCACCCCCTTCCTGAAGCCGTCCTCCACTATCTTCCTCTGCTCGTTGGTTATCCCCGCATGATGGAAGGCCACCCCGTGCTTCATCACGCCGGCCAGCTTTTCGCACTGCAGGGTAGGCCTCTCTATCGCCTTTAAGATATCGCCGGAAAGCCTCTCCAGCTCCATTTTCTCCCCCTCTTCCAGACCCTTCCTGACGTGCCTCCCGAGCTGCCCGGCCAGGGTCTCCGTGTTCTTCCGGGTGTAAACGAAAACCAGTGCCTGTTTCCCCTTCCTGACCGTGTCCCTGACCAGTTCTTCCGATTCCGGGTAATCGTCCGGGATCCTCATGCCCGCCTTTTTGGGATGGTATTCTATCCCGCCGTCATAACATACCCCCTTGAACAGCCTGACCGGCCTCCAGTCCGAGCGGACGGCCTCGGCCCCCAGCCAGTCCGCGATCTCCCCGTAGTTGGAGATGGTGGCCGAAAGCCCCAGTATCTGCGGCGAGGCTAGCGATTTCATCTTGGTGATCATGACCTCCAGGGTCGGCCCCCTCCCCGGGTCGTTCAGCAGGTGGATCTCGTCCACCACCACCAGACCTACCCGGTCTATCCAGGATATCCCGTGCCTCAGCAGGGAG
>CAZEXF010000102.1:0-4429 GCA_964516855.1 uncultured archaeon
TTTGAAATCTTGCCGGAACGACTTAAATTATTATGTCTGAATATAATGACATATTATTCAATTACCTCTCTTTAAAATGCTATGCCACACTGGCCTGAAGGTGGGATAAATTCTTGCTCAGTTATATTTATAATGAAAATTAAAAAACACATTTTTCAACATATACCAGAATCAATCTCACAACTCGTCCTCGTCCCTCTTCTTCACACGATCCCGAAGTGCCTGAATACGTCGATGATCCCGTTTTGATCGACGCTCGGGGCGATGCAGGAAAATTCCTTTCCCTTTGATCTGACCAGTTCCTTCAGTTCTTCCGACGCGTTTCCCATGGCAGCGCCGTATCTGCACAAACGGATGAACTGCCAGTCGCTTGTGCTGTCCCCGACGCCCAAAACCTCGCCGAATGAGATGTTCGCATCTCTTATGATCTCTTCCCATGCGTTCTTCTTTGAAATTCCCTTTGCGGTGATTATCCCGAACTGCAAGGGCAGTGCCACGGGATGGACGCCCCAGCTTAAGACGAGTTCATTTTCAAACGGCCTGAATAACTTGATCAGCCTTTTCTTGTCCTCCACGTCCCTTGCAATCGGCATGATTTTGGTGACTTTATTCCGTCCGGCGGATTCCACCAGTGATTTAACCAGCCGGGGTTCCCTCTGCAGGACATGGGCGTGTTTCCCGGTTATTTCAGAAACCTGGTTTTCCTGGATGAAATAATCGTCAACCGTGTAAAACTCAACGTATACGTTATTTTTCAGATAGGTTTCCAGTACTTTAACTGCCGAAGACGAATCAATGATATTGGATTTCAGGATCACGTCGTCAATCGGATCGATAATGACTCCTCCGCCGTCGGTTATGTGCAGGTTGTCCAGTCCTGCATCTTCGATTATGTCCTTAATGGAAAAATGCGGTTTTGCCGTGCACAGGCTCACGAAAATGCCTTTTGACCTGATTTCTTTAAGGGCTGAGATCACTTCGGGATGAGGGGACGGGGAATTAAATCCGATTTTTTCCCCGATTATCACTCCGTCAACATCCAGGATCATGCCTTTTATTTTCATTATAGTTATAAACTTGACGCACGATATAAATTCTTTACGATTCCCATAGAAAACGTCTAAATCTTAATTCTTACCTGATTGCTAAATGAGATTCTCCAAGTCAATCATTCAAGCTCTTCGATGTCCTCGTTCTTCTTCTTTTTCTTTTCCTTCTTCTCTTCCTGCTCGAGCTCCTTCAGGAATTCGTCCTCTTCGCCCGAATCCTCTC
Organism: uncultured archaeon; assembly: GCA_964516855.1. Classification (GTDB taxonomy): domain Archaea; phylum Aenigmatarchaeota; class Aenigmatarchaeia; order QMZP01; family QMZT01; genus CAZEXF01. The sequence continues at coordinate 1,273 of CAZEXF010000102.1, forward strand.
CCTTCGGCTTTTCCTCTTCGGGTTCGGGCTCCTCTAACTCCATGTCCTCGACCGGGATCTCCTTGGCTGACAGCTCGATCTTCTTCGGTTTCTTCTTTTCGGGCTCTTCCGTGACAGCCATTTCCTTGGAGGCTACCGTGAAATTCTCCTTTCCGGGCTCTTCAGGGGTTTCTTTCTCCGGTTCCGGGGCTTCCTTCCTTTCTTCCTTAGGATGTTCCTTCTCCGGCTTTTCCTCGGGCTTGCTCTCTGGCTCTTTCTCTTCGGGTTCGGGTTTTTCCTCGGGTTCTTCCCTCTTTTCCGGCTCCCCCTCCCCGAGGTTGTCGAAGACGCTCCCCTTCTCTTCCTTCTTCTGCTTCTCCTCCTCCTCTCTCCTCTTCTGGGCGGCGGCCGCCCCCTTCTTACCCCTCTTCACCAGGCGGACCAGCTCGGTCGCGATGGTGACGGGTATGGGTATGGAGGCCTCGAGAAGCTCGACCGTGACCTCGTCCTTGACGTTGTCGATCCTCTGTATCTTCCCCTTCTCCCTCTTGAAGGGGCCGCCGATTATTTCCACGACGTCGTCCTCGCCAAATATCACGGTGGTCTTCTTCGGCTCGAAGAAGCGCCTTATCTCCTCGATGGAGACCGGCTTTTCGATTATCCCTTTGACGTGCATGACGCCGTGAACCGCCTTCTTGACCTCCTCTATAGGGGCCTCTATGAAAACGTAACCCTTCAGCTCCCCGGGATGGACTATGCTGGCTATTTTGAGGGAGTTCATCTTCACGTTGGTGTATATCATGTCTATGACTATGTTCTCCCTTCCCGATGTCGTCCTTACCGTATAAAGCTCCCCCATTCTTTCACCTAAAAATTCGCGAACACGGCGACCAGGAATATTACGAATCCGACGAAACCGATCAACACCAGTCCTATCGCACACACCTTGCTGGTCGCAGTGAATTCCTCCTTGTCCGGCTTGCGGGCTATGTTGAGGACCCGCTTCCAGTTCTTGACCTCTTCCTTGACCCTTGCCATAACGATCGTTCCCTTCATTGTTCCTTGAACTAGCCAATAATGTTTTAATTAGAACGATTAATATATATACCTATTTATTATAACAGATAGGTTTTTAAATAAAATAAAGGAGAAGGATTGGGATCAACCGACGAAGTCGATTCCCAAGACCTTTTCGATTTCCTTCTGCTTCTGGGTCGAATATGTCTTCTGTGGCCCGTATATCTGGGACGACTTGACCCCGGTGACTATCAGCATCGACCTTATTGCGTCACCGAGCTCCTTGATTATCTGGGCGCCCCAGATTATCTTTGCGTCAGGGTTCAGTTTAGCGCTTATTGTCTCGACGATCTCCTGGCATTCCTTGATCGTTATGTCCTCCCCTCCCGAGACGTTCACAAGTGCGCCTGTCGCTCCTTCTATGTCCACGTCAAGAAGCGGGTTGGTAAGCGATTTCTCGACCGATTCGAGAGCCCTGTTTTCCGTGTCGGACTCTCCCATCCCGATCATGGCTATTCCTCCGGAACCCATCACCGCGCGGATGTCAGCGAAATCGAGGTTAACGAGGCCGGGCTTCGTTATGAGCTCTGCGATGCCCTTCACCGCGTTCACCAGTATCTCGTCAGCGACCTTGAAGGCGGTCGTGATGCTGACGTCCGGGACGATCTCAAGAAGCTTGTCGTTCGGTATTACTATGAGAGTGTCGGCCACCGATTCCAGGTTCTCTAGCCCGTTCTGGGCGTTCTTCGTCCTCTGGTTCCCCTCCATGGTGAACGGAAGGGTGACGATGGCGACTGTCAGGGCGCCGAGCTTCTTCGCTATGTCAGCGACGTGCGAGATGGCACCGGTACCCGTCCCTCCGCCGAGGCCGCAGGTCACGAAGACCATGTCCGCGCCCTCAAGGTGCTTCTTGATGTCGTCTTTCGACTCCTTGGCCGCCTCCTCCCCGACATGGGGGTCTGCGCCCGCACCCAGGCCTCCGGTAAGTTCCTTGCCGATAAGCACCTTCTGGTCAGCGTCCGTGTAAAGAAGGTCCTGGGCGTCCGTGTTGATGGCGATGCTCTCCGCGCCGACTATGCCTATCTGCATGAGCCGCGCGATCGTGTTTCCTCCGGCACCGCCGATACCTGCAACCTTGATCTCGGCCTTTCTGGACTCGAGTATCTTTCGAAGCTCCTCATCGGCCTGGGGATCGTGCCTCCGGCTCGGTACTGCAACCCCCACGTTCTGTTCTTCTTCGTCCCTGGCCAATGCCGATTCAATGATAGAATCCCTGTCAACGTTCACAACCATAACTCATCTCCTCCCTCATAGTCTCCATATAGCTCGTAAAAGAGTGATTTAGATTATATAAGTAAGTTATTTAAACGTTAATTTTACCAAACATCCGGGGGAAATTTCTGGAAAACGGCGCAACATCCGCCCCGTGTCATTCTTTCCCTGCCGGCTTCCTTCCGGGGACGCTTCCGGCGGGCTTCCCCTTGCCCTTGAATTCCACCTTCTTGACCTCTTTCACCCATTCAAGGACCAGCTCCCTGACCATCTTCCGGAGCATCTCCGGCAGTTCCTTCCCGCTTTCTATGGTCACCCTTTCATTTTCCACTATGATTTCCTCGAAACCGATCCTGTACTGGTCCATGATCCTCTTGACCTTTTCCTTCGTGTCAGTTATCCTTTCCACTATCTTCAGCCTGTAGACGAGCTGCTTGCCTGCAAGTGGGCTGTTGAAGTCCGTCCTGACCCTTCCCCCGGAAACGCTCTGTATCCTCGCGTTCTTCCCGTCTATATTGACGTACGCACCCGGGACGGGGTTTATTTTGTTACGATAGAAATTGTTGATATTCAAAATCCTGATCAGCTTCGGATCCCTCATCCCGAAGCCCTCTTTCGGGGAGACCTCGAATTCCCTTTCTTCCCCCACCTTCATTTCCTTCAGCCGCTTCTCCACGCCGGGAACGACCATCTTCGCCCCGATGATCACGAAGGCGGGCCCGTACTTCTGCTCCTTCGACCATATCCCCTCCTTCTTCGCCGTCTCCTCGTCCGTGAGGTCGAACACGTCGTTGGTCAGCTTGACCCTCCCGACGAAATCGATCAGCACGAAGTCTCCCTCTTTCATACGTTTACATAAGCAGGAGGGTTTTTAAATAGCTTTCATTTC
>CAZEXF010000103.1:0-4338 GCA_964516855.1 uncultured archaeon
CTCCCTCTTTCATACGTTTACATAAGCAGGAGGGTTTTTAAATAGCTTTCATTTCCTTTTCATCCTGACCTGCTCCGTTTTTCCGATGTCATCGACGTCCATCGGTTCGGACAGTTTCCTCATGTGCACGAACAGGAGGAGTATCCCGGCCGAGATCAGGACTATCCCGACGGCTATTATCCAGTTGTATACGAGGCAGCCGAACTTTCCCTCGTCGATTTCCCCTGATTCGTATTCGCCGTACTTCGGGTGAAGGGAGGCGAGGAATTTGTTCAGGGGAACGCCCTCTATGTATTCTGTATTCATGCAGGGGTTGTAGGTGAACACGCTGAAATAGGTGTAGACTCCCAGGAACATCAGGAAAAGCCCGGCAAAGAGGTATGCTTTAACGCCCATATTAAATATTTGCCGTAGTCCATAATTAATTCTATATTCCCAGAAAGAAAATGAATGGTCCCGGTGGGATTTGAACCCACGGCCTCTCGATGTCTGACGAAAGGGAATTTCTGTTCTGAAACCGGAAGTTTTCTTTCCCTAGCTATCAGTCGAGCGCTCTAATTATCCGAAGGCTCGCTGAAGGCGAGCGGATCTCCAAACTGAGCCACGGGACCGAATTTTGAACTAAGCATACCAAGTATGCTGGATATAAGTTAAATATCTTGAAGAATTTAAAAGTTTTAGATAACATTGATCGCAGGAATTATAGACATCTCACATCAATTCATACAGGACGTATTTAGAAATATTATCAAATATTTTAAATTTTAATCAAAATATTAATTGATTTTATGAAAATTCGCAAAAATGAATTAAAGCCGATTGATTTTGAAGGAATAAAAATATTTGATTATACTGCAAATCAGGATACAAGTTCATCGTTCGCAATAATTAATGTTCCTGCTGGCAAGGAACATAAAAAAGCATATTCAAAAAGATCCGATAAATATTATTATGTAATAAGCGGGGAATTGTTTTTCGTGATTGACGGTAAGGAATTCATTCTTAAGAAAGGGGATTTTTGTTTTATACCAAAAGGGGAAATATATTCTTACAGGAACAAATCAGATAATTCCGCGATCATGGCGCATATACACACGCCAAACTTCAAAATGGATGAAGAGGTTTTCTTATAGGTTTATAAACGAAAAATAACAATTTCCAGGTAACATATGTCCTATTTCTTCTTGAAAATGTAGCTGTCCGTGTCCCTGACGTTGGAAAGGAATTTGCACCTGTCCAGGAACTTCTTTGCCTCCTCCTCGGTGGTGCCGAACTCCTTCGAGAAGGACTTGGCGGATATGACCGACCTTCCCGACATCTCCTCCGAGAAGCCCTTCAGTATCTTGACGAACCCCTTGGGCTTCTGGTTCGGGTCGACCCAGCAGGAATAATTGCGGGTCATCATGTCCTCCGTGTTGAAATAAATTCCCTTGTTCTCGAAATCCAGCAGGTACATCGAAAGGAAGTTGTTGCTGAACTTGCCGAAGAAATCGATGATATGGTCAGACAAAGAGCCGCCGTCAGACACGAACACCGCGATGTTCCGGATCCTGCTGTTCAGCCTGTCCATCATCTCGTTCACGTCCATTTCAAGGCTGGAAAGGTAGTCCAGGGGGAAAACCCTCAGCTCGATCCTCTTCTTCTTGAAGAAGACCAGCCTTTTCGTGTAGACCACCAGCGTGAATTCCCCGTATTCCCTTTTCTCGATTTTAGAGCGTGCCTCCGGGAAGAAATCCCTGCTTGTCCAGTCTATCAACTGATCCTTGAATCTCTCTTCTATCAGGGTCTGGTAGTTCAGGGTGAGGTTCTTTATCTTTTCCTTTGTCAGGTCTTCCGGCACCTCCTCCGGCTTTTTCGGGGCCTTGTCCGCATGCTCCCTGCAGTACCTGTTTGCCGGGTCCTGCCAGCAATCGTTGCAGATAAGGTGGTCGCATCCCTCGAAGGAGCACTTCCCGGCGTAGTCCTCGGTAGACCTGATCCTCCTGCCGCACCTAGAGCAGAATTCCATCCTGTTTTCCGGAAGAAGCCGGTCCAGCCTCTCGCCTGCGTCCTTCTCCCTCTTCATGATCTCCTCTTCCAGCTTCCTCTCCTCTTCCTCGAGCTCGCCGGAGATGTCCCTGCCCATAAAAACCATCTTATGGTAAATTCTTGTATTGTTTTTTTAAAAATAGCACGATCAATTAAGATACTATGGAGCCCAGATTCGTCACCGACGAGGCCGCCCTCATGGCGGGGAAAACCCTGGTCGTTGCCGACCTTCACATCGGGATAGAGTTCGAGTACTACAAGGCCGGCATAAAGATCCCCTCCAACGTGGGGAAGATGGAAGAGAGGCTGGTGAAACTGACAGAGCGATCGGGAGCGGAGAGGCTTTTGATACTCGGTGACGTCAAGCACAGGGTTCCCGGAGTGACGAGGCAGGAGCTCCGCGAGATCCCAGAGTTCCTGTCGGAGATATCTAAAAGGATACCGACCGAAATAATCCCCGGGAACCACGACGGTAACCTGAAGGACCTGGTCCCGGAAAACGTCAGGATTCATTCCAGCAAGGGATTCCTTGAGGGGAAGGTCTATTTCACGCACGGCCACGCCTGGCCCTCCCCGGACTTCCTGAAGGCGGATTACGTCCTCGTCGGGCACGAGCATCCCCAGATCGAGGTCAGGGACAGGATCGGGTACAGGTTCACCGAACAGGTCTGGGTGAAGGCCAATCTCTCGAAAAAGAGGATAGAAAAGAGATACAAGACAAAAACAAAGAGATTGCCGGAGCTGATCATCCTCCCGAGGTTCAACCCCCTTTCCGGGGGGATCTCGTTCAACCGCGGGCTCACGGATCTCGAAAAAGCCCACAAGCTCTTCCACACCGGGCTCGGACCGCTCGTGAAGTGCTCCGATCACCCGAACTCGAAAATCTACCTCCTGGACGGCACCTTCCTGGGGAAGCTGAAGAATTTGTGCTGACTGCTATACCGGTGACTCCATCTCAAGGATATGCAGTCCGGACTTTTTCAACTCAGGTCTTATGTAAGCGTCGAAATCGATATGCTCATCGACGGTCATCACGTAAGGGTATACTTTCCGCGATTCCATGTATCTGGTTAAGTACATTCTTATCTCGGTCACGGTCCCCCTTACATGTTTGCTGTTCTCGCTCTTTCGCATGAGGTCCGGCTCTTGACCTTTGTGCAGAACATAGGGGAAAATGAAAGGCCGCCTGCTTGCCGGGACGAAATGGAGGATGTCCGACATGTATCCGGGATTGTAATAGTGAGAGACGTATCCCAGCGTGGGCACGTTTATCCCTTTCTTCATATCATCCTTCCATATCCCGTATAGCATGGTCTCCTCTGACTTCAGGTGATCGAAACCCTCAGGGATTTCAGAAGTGATGAAATTGCTGGTCACGCCGTTGAAACCCGCTTTCTCAATCAGACGGAAGGAAGAGTCGGTCAAACATATTCGTACGATGACCTCGTCCGGAAGATCCCTTTTCCGGATTTTCGAGTTTATGCAGCATTCTAATTTTTCCAGTCTGCCGGAAAGCACGGATCCCCTGACCCAGTAGTGTTCAACCGGGGAGTCTCCCGTGATCCTTGCCCTCACGATCTCCCCGTGACCCATGTATTTATCTTTCTGATCGGCATATTTTTTTCCCATACCATCTTAAACGGGAAAAATTCTTTTAAACTTATAAATAATCCCAGATTCTAGTTTTATAATGGTGAAATTACAATCACTTAATCCGGCAGATGGCTCTCTGGCAGGAGAAGTGGACATCTCGACTGAAGAAGAAATAAAACAAAAAATTTCCAGTGCCAACTCTTGTAAAATAACCTGGAAAGAACTGGGTGTCAGTGGTAGAATAAATTTGTTAAAGAAACTTTATGATGAGTTATTGAAGAAAAAGAATGAGATTGCCAGGCTCGCTACCAAGGAAATGGGAAAACCGATACAAGAGAGTTATGATGATTTTGATAATGGAATGGAATATCTCAAATGGTATTTAGATAATTCTGAAAAATACCTGCAAAAAGAAATCACCTATGAAGATGAAAATTCAATCCATTATGTTATCTATGAGCCAATTGGGACAACTGCTGTAATTGTACCGTGGAATTTTCCTTTTTCTAATTTTATTTGGGGGGCAATTCCCAATTTGGTTGTGGGAAACACTGTCGTCTTTAAGCATTCCGAGGAATGCCCCCTGTCCGGAAAATTGTATGAAGAAATCGTTGAAAGTATTGGTTTGCCTAAGGGAGCTTTTTCTGAAGTTTATGGAGACGGGGAAATAGGTCAAATGTTAGTTGATCAAAACATTAACTTAATTTGGTTTACGGG
>CAZEXF010000104.1:0-4329 GCA_964516855.1 uncultured archaeon
CGTGACCCATATAAATATAACGGCCCAGTTTTCGGGTGAAGACAGCGAATATGGCATCACGATAAACCTGACGGCATCTCACGGGAGTCAGACACCCTCTCCCATTTATCAGAACGTCACCGTAAAACTCAATTCCTATAGCGGAGGCCCTTATTTCGATAGTGACGATATCTACGTGAATTACACCACTAATCCCTTCCAGAGCATGAATTATACCCTGAGCGCGAGGATAAAGAACATAGGGAACGAGACGGCAACGGGGGTCTGGATAAACTGGAGCCTCCCGGACGGGTGGGAGAACGTATCAGGGATTCTCAACAGATACGTAGGAAACCTAAACGGGACCGAGGACGGGGGAAACATCGCATGGAACAACATAACGGTTTTCCTGGATCCGTACAATGCCTCGGCTGGGGTCAGGTACATCTCGGTTTTCGTTGCCTCGGATGAAAACCTTAGCGTGAATTCCACTCATGTTGTTTACGTATCCTGCAATAGTGACGACGGGAAATGCGGAAGCGGCTGCTCTTACGTGACCGACGTTGACTGCTCCATACCTTCAGGGTCAGTCAACGCAATAGCTCCCGGATCTTCGCCAATCCAGTCGGCAGACATAAAGGATTACGATCTCGAATTATCCTTCCCCTCCAGATTTGACATCAACAGGGGGGAGACGAGGAACCTTTCATTGACGGTCAGCCATTCCGTCTACAATGCAGTCCTTAATGACGTTTATCTTTACCTCTCAGGATACCCCCAGACATTCATAAGCATACCGGTCGGGTATCTTGACGGAATCGGGTACAATCAGTCAGGCACGTTCATCGTTGAAATATCAGCTCCCATTTATGCGCTCTACCGGGAATATTCCCTCAACCTTACCGTGAAGGGGGTGTTCCACGACGGAGGCAAAAGGGTCGATGCCAACAGGACGGATGAGATCACCCTTGTCACGCACAAATACATCGAAGAGGCGACCCTTGATCTTTTCGACAGGGCGAAGGAAGCGATTTTATCCATGAACGTTTCCGGATATAACGTGCACAAGATGACGGACTTGTTCAAAGAGATGGAATACGCGCTTGACAGCGGCAATTACGACAGAGTGAGGGAGCTTTCCGAAAGCATCGAATCAACAAGGGACCTGGCTGTCACGCTCGAGAGTGGGATCGGTGACCTGGATGAAAAGCTGAGGGAGGTGTCAGAAGAGGATTACGAGATGCCTGACACCGAAAAGATGCTTTATCTCGCCAAATCCGCATTCCACCGGGGAGAGTATGAAATAGCTGAAGAGAGGCTGGACGCTGCCATGGTGATGTACTGGATGGAGATTCTGAATTTCAGGGTATGGGCCTTCTTCCAGGCATACTGGCTGCATATTTTATCCGTAATTATAGTTGCCTCGATTGCCGGCTTCTTCTCCAGAAAAAGGATCATGGTAAAGGCATTGAACAGGAGACTGACATCGCTGGTCGAAGATGAAAGAGAGGTTAGAAATCTGATAATATCGCTTGAAAGGGAGCATTTCATCCACGGAAAATACGGTTTCAACGAATATCTTAACAGGATGAGTGGGTATGAAAACATGATCGTGGGAATTGCGGAAAGGAGGGTAAAATATATCCGGCAGCTTGTCAGCAAGATCGGCAGGTCGGATGCCATAAGGCGCCTCGGAAGGGAAGAGGAGATAGTCAAAAAAAGGATAGGTGACGTTCAGAAGGAATATTTCGAGCTGGGGAAGATCGGGAAAAAATATTACGACAGGATCATAGTAGGATTACGGAGCGAATTGATCGACATAAGGAAGATGATCGATATCTTGGAGAGTGGCGGAAGTGTTTAGGATTGTTATCACATTTGCGGTGCTATTGCTGGTGTTATCGCCTGCCGTGGCCGCAAATGGATCCAGGGAGGAGGCCGAAACTGCCATTGAAAAGGCCGAATCGGTCATCTCGGAAATGATCTCCGAAGGCTTTGGCGTAACATATGCGAACGACACGCTCAGCGAATCAAAGATCCTTTTCTCACAGGGATATTACGAAGGTTCTCTTGCGCTTGCGCAGAAGGTCATTGAGATAAAGGGGATCGCAGAAGAGATACAGGTAATGATCGGGGAAGCGGAAATCAGGATGTTCGAGGTATCTTCCAATAATCTGGACATCTCAGAGGCAGAATCCATTTTTAACAGGGCAATTGAGGAGTTCGAGGTGGATAATTACGAGGATGCAAAGGAACTCCTGGAAAGAACCACGGACAAACTCAAGGAGATAGAGGAGAAGGGATCATTGAGGGCACGCGAAGAGTCTCCCGACCTCGGGCAGACCCTGATGGCGAATGTCGGCAACTTTATAGTGGCTCTGCTTGTAATCATTCTTGCAGGAATAGTATTGAGGAGAACCCTTCTCATCAAGAGAATGAGGATAAGCGCCCGCTCTCTGAAAAACGAGCAGATGAAAATCGAGAAAATAGTTGAAGAGACCCAGAAAAAATACTTCAGGGACGGCAAGATGGGAAAGAGGGAATATGATTCCATCGTCAGGGAATATCAGGGAAAATTATCGGAAATAGCGAAACAATTGGATTCGATGAGGAAGAAATAGTTATCTTTCCATTAACTCGTAGAACTTCTGCCTTCTCACCAGAATCCCTCTTGTCACATCGTCCCTCTCCATCTCCGAAAGGTATTCGGAGCACCTTGTCCTCGACAGGTTGAGCATGACCGCAAGGTCGTTCGCGGTCAGTTTCTTGTGCTTTGCAAGCAGCTCGGCTATCATCCTCTTCATTTTGAGCTTACGAATTCCGTCCTCCTTAACCCTGGTGAAGGGGACGAAGGTCTTCTTGAACTCCTCCAGTCGGCTGTCGAGATTATTGATTTTTTTGTTAATCTCGTCAAGTCGACCTTGTATTCCCGTATTTTTCATCTCCTCGGAGACGATCTCCTGTATCTTCTGCGAAAGAATCCTGTCCCTTTCCCCTTTGGCGATTTCTTTCATCTGGTTTATGCTGTTCTCCTTTTGTTTGCCCATCTTCCTGTCCCTGAGAACACGGATCATGCTTATTAATTGTCGATTCGACATTTAAAGCTTAGTTAATTAACCAATTTTTACCCAATATATAGTCCGACAGTTATATACACTATTTGTGTTGTACACTAGTGTACAATAAAATTAGTATATACTAATTGGGTCCGTTATATGGGTTTGGGGTTTCAAAGGGAGACAATAATAAAATTATTAAAGAGGCACCCGGAAGGGCTCACTATTTCTTCTATCGCGGACCACTGCGGGATCCACCGGCACACGGCCACCAAGTACGTTTACGAGCTCAGGGGCGCGGACCTGATCACTGAAAGGGACATCGGGCCTGCGAAGCTCATATACCTGAAGAACGGCCTAAGCGAAAGGGAACGACTGAAGGTGTTCGACAGGCTGAACGGGAAGAGACTGAAATCAACCCTCGGACAGGTCCAGATTTTCGCCCTGGTCGCTTTCCTGCTTCTCGTCCCGACGACAATAATCCTGGCCCAGAACGCGACCAATCTTTCTCTCGAGAACCTGTCGATCCCGTTAGAAGGCTACCTCATCGCATCGAATGAGGGGATCACAAACCATTACAAAAACAATACAAGCGTATTTTCGAATCTGAGCCAGGAAGAGATTGATGGCATTCTTGGAACCAATCAGACTACGAACGAATCTGATTTCATCATCCCTGTCCTTAACATGACCGTGAACGGGACAAACGGGAGTGATGGTAATCACACGGTACCATCGAACGAATCCCAAAACATAACATTGCCGGGAAACATGACCCTTCCACGGAACCAGACAAACCAGACTTTTGGGAACGAGACCAATGCAACTGTCCCGGTGAACGGGACAAATTCGACAGTGGATATCCCTGTCATTAATGAAACTAACGAAACTTGGGAAGAACCATTGCCGGGTGACAATGTGAACATTTCTGTCCCATCTCTTTCTCTCGAAATCATCTCCCCGGAGAACATAACAAGGGGAGAGGCATTCGAGGCAAAGGCAAAGGTTTCGAATCAAGGTCCCAGAAACGCTTCAAACGTTAGAATCAGATGGATTCTTCCAGAGGGTTTTGAGATCATCTCCGGCGAGCAAGAAAAGGTCCATGAAATTCTTGAAGAAGGAATGGACTGTTGGAACAACATAAGGGTTATTACCACGGATTTTGCCCCGATAGGGGATGAGAAGATGAGGGTGGAAGTGAGGTACAGATGAGCCAAAGGAAGCCAAAAATAATGAAGTCGGAGCTTGGCCAGAGCGAGCTTCTGATCTCCCTGATATTCATCGTCCTGCTTTC
>CAZEXF010000105.1:0-4329 GCA_964516855.1 uncultured archaeon
TAATCCCTTCGTGGTCAGGATGATCAGCATATTCACTTTCGTGGAGGCGATATGGCTAGTGCTCCCTGCCTACGGGGCGAACGGGCTGGCGTCCCTTTCCAGAGGAAATCACCCCATAGACGGAGGCAGAAGTTTCCGCGGAAAACCCATTTTCGGTAAGGGGAAGACCTGGGAGGGCCTCGCCCTCGGGATACTGGTGGCGATGATAGTGACCACCATCCAGATGCTCGCCTTCCCCTACCTTCCCTGGGGACTCTCCGAGGTCCCGCTGGAGATCGTGCCGATGACCCCCCTTTTCGGGGCGCTGCTCGGGCTGGGAGCGATGACAGGGGACGTCGCCGGCTCTTTCATCAAAAGGAGGCTGGGAATAAAGAGGGGCGGTCCAGCGCCCATACTCGACCAGGACGATTTCATCGCCGGGATGCTCATATCGGCCTCCTTCGCCGTCGCCCTGAAGCCGGACTGGATCATTATCCTCCTTGCGGTCACCCCGGTCTTCCACCTGATAGCGAACGGGATCGCCTTCATGATAAAGGTTAAGAAGGAGCCTTACTAGAAAATTTTTTATGAAATCAAAAGGATAGATTCGTATGGAAGGCAAATTCATAGTTTTCGAGGGGCTGGACAAGTGCGGGAAGAAGACCCAGGCGAAGATGCTCAGGAAATGGATGGTCTCGAACGACATGGAAGCGATCACCACCCTGGAGCCGAATCCCCGCAACCCATTCGGGAGGATGTTAAGGGAATTCCTGGACAAGAAGATCGACATCGATTCGGGAAAATCCCTGGCGCTTCTTTATACGGCCGACAGGTACGAGCACCTGAAATCGGTCGTTCTGCCCAGCCTGGAGAGGGGGGTCACCGTCATATCGGAAAGGTATTATTATTCCACCATCGCCTACCAGTCAGTCCTGTACGGCGTCGACTCCGGATGGATAAGGGAAATGAACAGGTTCGCCAGGAAGCCGGACCTTGTCATATATCTGGACATCAGCCCGGAGGAATCCATCCGGAGGGCCAAGACGGCCGACAGGCACGAAACCCTTGAATTCCAGAGGAAGATCAGTAAGGCCTTCGGGAAAATCATCCGGGAGGAGGGGTTCGTCGTGATCGACGGTAACCGGAGCAGGAAAGAGGTTTTCGCGGACGTGAAGAAGGCGGCCGGGAAGGTAATGAAGTGAGAGCATGTTCAGCAGGGTGTTCGTTGACTGCAAGAGGGGATACGGAGAGAGCGTGAAGAAGGAGGTCAGGCGAATCCTCGGAGAACACGGGCTGAAGGCCATGAAGAACCCCAAGAAGGCGGACCTGGCGATACTTATAGGCGGGGACGGGACCGTCCTCAGGAACCATTCGAACATCCGCTGCCCGATACTGGGGATAAACCCCGGGGACTCGGTGGGCTATTACATGAAATCCGGGCCGAAAGAGATGAGGGAGCACATCGGAAAGCTTATCTGTGGGAAGCAGGGAAGGGACTATTTCCTCCACGAGATGATGAGGCTGGAGACGAGGGTGAACGGCAAGCTCCTTCCGTATCTCGCCCTGAACGACGTGCTCGTCTCCCCAGTATACACCAGAAGGATATTCGAATCCCGGCTCAGGGCAGGGAATTCCTCGTCCCTGGAGAAGGGGTCCGGCATCATAGTTTACACCCCGGCGGGATCGAACGCATTCGCCCATTCCTCCGGGGCGAAGAGGCTGAGATACGATTATCCGGAGTTCGGTGTTACGGAGGTCTCCCCTTACTCCGGAAGGCTGAAGAGGGGGGAAATGCACACGGAAAGGGGGGTCTCGGTGGAATGCCTGAGCAGGGAGGGGGAGGTCTGCATCGACGGGCAGGAAGACCAGCTGCGCAGGCTCCGGAAGGGCGACGTGGTTTCCGTGAAAAGGCACAGTGTTCCTGCAAGGATAATCGGCTTCTCGAAAAGATTTAAATAGGTTCGCCTCCATTAAGTTATCATGAGAGCAGGCGGATCGAACTGGTTTGGATTCTTTTTTTATCTTTATAGCTATTGAGCTGTCCGCATTGGCTTCTCTCTGATCTTCTTGTGATATAAAATCGAGGTGATTGAGATTAAGAAAGACAAATATTATCTGAATTCGGATGGGAATACACCAAATCCACCCAGTTTATGGACGGCATTGCAAAATTATTTGAAAGAATCCCCAAAAAATGAAAGGCATGCGGCTATAGAGGTTTTTTTGGATAATGTCAGAAAGGGTAATAAAAGCCATTAGATGATCATTATGAAAATGTCGTTAAGCTTAAAAGTCACGAATTCATCAGAATAAAAAAGGGTTTAGCTATGAGGCCAGACAGGTTCGAGGACAGCATCGCACTGACCTTTGACGACGTTCTGCTCGTGCCCAGGAAATCGGACGTGATCCCTTCAGGGGTTGACCTGAAGACCCGGCTTTCCAGGAACATTTCACTGAAAATCCCGCTCATGTCCTCCCCGATGGACACCGTCACCTCCTCTTCCCTTGCGATAGCGCTTGCCAGGGAGGGGGGGATCGGGATCATCCACAGGAATCTCCCGGTGGATAAGCAGTGCCAGGAGGTCGCAAAGGTAAAGCGTTCCGAATCATGGATGATAAGGGATCCCATCACATTGAATCCGGAAGACCAGATAAGCAAGGCAAAGAGGATAAACGAGAGGATGGGAATATCAAGTTTCCCCGTAGTGGAGGATGGCAAGATCGTTGGAATTCTTACTGCACGTGATTTGAGGTTCAAAAAAGAATTTACCGAGAAGGTAAGGGATTGCATGACGAAAGATCCCGTGACCATACCCGAAAAATCAACAATGGGTGAAGCATTCAGAATTATGGAGAAGAACAAGATCGAGAAGCTCCCTGTTATTGATTCCCATGGCATGGTAAAGGGACTGATAACAATCCGTGACATAGAAAAGAGCGAGAAGTTCCCGAATGCCTCCATCGACAGGGAAGGGAAGCTCCTGGTGGGGGCCGCCGTGGGGCCTTTCGACATGGACAGAGCGAAAGCCTTGATCGATTCCGGGGCTGACATACTTACGATAGACACGGCACACGGCCATTCCGACAACGTCCTGAACATGGTAAAGAGCCTGAAAAAGGCATTTGACATCGACATGATAGCGGGAAACGTCTCGACGGGGCAGGGAACGGAAGACCTGATATCGGCCGGGGCCGACGTGGTGAAGGTGGGTATGGGACCGGGATCGATATGCACGACCAGGGTGGTGGCGGGTTCCGGGGTTCCCCAGATAACCGCGATCCAGGAATGCAGCGAAGCCGCGGACCAGCACGGCATTCCCATAATCGGGGACGGGGGCCTGAAATTCTCCGGGGACATCGCGAAGGCGATCGCGGCCGGCGCGTCCGTCGTCATGACGGGCTCGCTTTTCGCCGGGACTGACGAATCGCCGGGTGATGTCGTTTTCTTCCAGGGAAGGAAATACAAGAAATACCGCGGCATGGGATCGATCGGCGCCATGAAGGATGGGTCGAAAGACAGGTATAACCAGAAAGAGGTGACCTCCCAGAAACTAGTCCCGGAGGGCGTGGAGGGAATAGTCCCCTACAGGGGATCCGTCGCGGAAATCGTGTATCAGCTCATGGGCGGGCTCAGGTCAGCGATGGGCTATTCAGGATGCAGGACCATAGAGGAGCTGAGGAAGAACGCCAGGTTCGTCAGGATAACCAAGGCCGCACTCAACGAGTCCCATCCGCATGACATACACATAACGGAGGGAGTTCCCAACTACTGGGCAAGGGGATCCTGAAAGGATCATTTCCCCATTTCCTTTCTGAGCAGTTCGATCACCTTCTTTGCCTCTGCCCTTCCCCTGACCTTCTTCATGACCAGGCCAAGAAGTATCTTCTCCCCTCTCGGATCCTTGAGCAGGTTCTCGTTTTCCCTGATCGTTTTCAGGACCGTCTTCCTGAGTTCGTTCCCGGAGAGAACGCCTCCCCCCTTCCCTATGACGTCCTCGATCCTTTCCGAAGGCCTTTCGGAGAATGCCTTGAGTATCTCAGGTATCGCCTCCTTTGAAATCTTCCCTTCCTTGAGCGCTCTGAAAGTCTCCAGAAAATGTGCATCTTTCAGCTTCTTCACGTCAACGTTTTCTTTCCTTTCCAGGTATCGCAGGGTAGAGGTGAGGGTGGTGGCGACTATGTTCTTGTCATATCCGGATTTTATCAGTTTGTCGAACAGCTCCCTTTTGTCGAACTTGATGATCTGAGAAGAGACTTCATCCCCTATCTTCATTTTTTCCGTCAGGTACGTTTTGATTTTCTTGTGCCTGTCTTCGATCAGCTCCGGCAGATTTTTTCTGATGCTCTCAA
>CAZEXF010000106.1:0-4322 GCA_964516855.1 uncultured archaeon
CGAATGAAAAGGGGGACCTTTCTCTCCCGAAAGACCCCATGCTTTCTATAATCATCCCCACCTACAATGAGAGGGAGAACATCGGACTGATCGTCCCGAAGATATTCGCCTCCTTGCCAAGGAGATGGATGAGGATGGAGGTGATAGTTGTGGACGACAATTCCCCGGACGGGACAGCGGAACTCGCCAGGGATCTCGGAAAGAGATACAATGTCAGGGTCATGGAAAGAAAAGGGGAGCGGGGGCTTTCCCCGGCCGTTCTGGAGGGATTCAGTAAGGCGAAGGGCGACATACTGGGGGTGATGGACGCGGACCTTTCCCACCCGCCGGAGGCGATCCCCCGCCTGCTTGAGCCGATCATAAAGAAGGGAACGGACCTGGTGATAGGCAGCAGGAGGATTGAGGGAGGGAAGACTGAAGGATGGTCCCTGAAGAGGAAGATAATTTCCTGGGGGGCGGGCCTTCTTGCAAGAGGGCTTACCAGTGTAAAGGACCCCATGTCAGGATTCTTTTTCCTCAAGAGGGGTGTCGTGCGGTCAGCAGATCTCAACCCCAGGGGATTCAAGATAGGTCTCGAGATAATAGTAAAGGGCCGTTACAGAAGCATTGAGGAGGTGCCCTATACATTCACCGACAGGAAATTCGGGGAAAGCAAGCTCGGTATCGGGGAGGATCTCTCCTACCTGAGGCACCTGATCGGCCTTTACTGGTACAAAATAAACCAGTAATCATTGCCTGATTTAAATGAGCTAATGCAAATAATTATCATGGAAGATCCTATACTGTTATTCTCCGGTTACGTATTCCTGTCCCTTTTCGCAATGCTGGGACTGATATTCCTGGTATCCCTGGGAGCGTATTTCAAGAAAAGGGAATGGGAGGAGGGGTACGAGCCCGATGTAAGTGTTATTATCCCCGCATACAACGAGGAGAAGAACATCCGGAACTGCCTCAAGGCGGTCTATTCGTCCAATTATCCAAAAGACAAACTCGAGATCATCGTTGTGGACGACGGCTCGTCCGACGGGACGGTAGAGATCGTCAGGAGCTTCGGGGGGACAAAGGTCCTGGAGCAGGAACACGTGGGGAAGGTGGTGGCACTCAACCTGGGATTCGAAAACTCTTCGGGGGACATAGTGGTGACCCTGGACGCGGACGTCATGGTGGAGAAGGACTTCATTTCGAACACCGTCAGGCCCTTCTCGGACGAGAAGGTGGGGGCGGTCTGCGGGGCGGCCAAGGTCTCCAACCGGAACGGAATCCTTTCATCCTTCCAGGCAATCGAATACGTATACAATTCTTATATTATGGACAGCTTTTCGACCCTTTTCGGGACATCTTTCTGGTTCTGGGGAGCCCTTGCATCCTTCAGGAAGAGTGTGGTGAAGGAAGTCGGAGGATTCAGCAAGAACACCGAAACAGAGGATTTCGACATAATACTCCAGATAAAGAGGGCAGGATACAAGACGCTCAGCATGAGGAACGCGGTGGGAATGACGTTCGTCCCCCCGGACATACGCTCTCTCTTCAGGCAGAGGGTAAGGTGGGCGAAAGGCTCGCTCCAGACCGTGACCAGGAACAAGGACATGTTCTCCCCCAAATACGGTATGGTGACCATGTTTCTCATATTCACCCAGTTCTTCTGGCTCATATATTCATTCCTGGCGATCCCCCTGATAGCCTACCAGATACTCTACTGGATCCCCTACAATTCGGCCACCATCTTTGACCTTTCCTTCTACCTTTTCAGGTGGTTCAACCTTCTCGGACCTTTCTACGCCCTTTACATGATACCGGAATGGGGGATATCGGTCACCTCGATATTCGGGGTTCTCTCCGGCGTTATAACGGTGCTCATGATGGCGCTGGCCTTCAGGGTGTTCAGGGAAAAAATGGAAATAAGGAAGTATTTCGGAGTCTTTTTCTATTTCCCCTATACGATACTTATCAATCTGATGATGATAACCGGAACTATCAGATACATTCTTAATAAAGGCAGGGGTTCATTTATTAAGTAGGTGTTTTTATGACCACAATGCCCGAAACGTTCCTGATGATAATAAAGGAGGTTTCCTTTACGATGGAGACTTTCATAAAGCCTCCCTTATACGTCTCGAGCGACCTGATATTCAACTCGATACTGGTCATCGCCACGGTCTTCTCCGCCCTTTTCTACATACTGGCCATACACGGAATCGTTTCGAAACCGAAGGTTTACCGGTATAAAGAGACAAATGGGAAGAAACCCTTCATAACGGTCCAGATACCCACGTATAACGAGGTAGTCGCCCTGAGATGCGCCGAGAAATGCCTGAAATTCGATTATCCCGGGAACAGATACGAGATACTGATAGGGGACGACAGCAACAAAAGCGAGGTCTCGGACATCATTGACGAATTTGCCAGAAAGCACAGGGGAAGGGTCAGGGTCATCCGCAGGCCCACCAACAAGGGATATAAGGCGGGCAATCTGAACAACATGCTCAAGTATTCCAGGGGGGAGATACTCGTGATTTTCGATTCGGATTTCGTCCCCTCCAGGGACTTCCTGAAGAGGATAATCCAGCCGTTCTCGGAAAGCAAGAAGGTCGCGGCGGTGCAGTCAAGGTGGGAATTCCTGAATGCGGACCAGAGTATCGTTTCGAGACTGTATTCCTCGATACTTATCGTCTATCACCACCTCACCCTTCCCCTCATCAACCGTTTCGGAGTCTCTTTCATCTGCGGATCGGCCGAGGCGGTCCGGAAAGACGTGCTTCTCAAGCTGGGGGGGTGGCAGAACGGCAGCCTCACCGAAGACACGGAATTCTCCATAAGGATAATGGAGATGGGATACAGGTCCGTGTATCTCCAGGATCTTGTGACGCCGGGAGAAGCCCCTTTCACCCTCAACGGTTTCAAGAGGCAGCAGATGAGATGGGCCT
Source organism: uncultured archaeon (assembly GCA_964516855.1). GTDB lineage: Archaea > Aenigmatarchaeota > Aenigmatarchaeia > QMZP01 > QMZT01 > CAZEXF01. Next base: position 2,925 of record CAZEXF010000106.1, read on the forward strand.
ATGGAACGATCAGGGCATTCATGGACCACAAGAAGAAGATATTCTTCAACAAATATTTCAACAACAAGCAGAGGATTATGCTGTCCTTCGTCCTCCTCGGATACCTCATCTCCCCGGTTCTGGCCATGCTCCTTGTCTCGGGCACAATGGCATTCCTGACGAACACGCCGGGCCCGATCGATGTCATCCAGTTCTCGACCTCGCTCGGGAGGAACATTCTGCTCACCTCGGGCTTCATCGCCGCCAGCCTGGTGGCGCTCAAAAAGAACAGGAGGCTGTTGATGTTCCCGAAGCTGCTGGTCTCCTCTTTCACGGCCGGCATAATCATTTCCTTCTCCGTATCCCTTGCCATATTCAAGTCTATCATCAAAAGGCCGATGGACTGGTACATGATCAAGAAAAGCGGGAACCAGAGCTATCTCCTGCTGCAGGGACCCCAGATAATACCGGTCGCTAACAAGTATACGCAGTAATAATAAAAGGTCAATACAAATATTGTTATGAAAAAGGCATCCGGATATGCACTTCTTGTTCTCATAATTATTTCATTCTTTCTGAAGTTCCTTTTCGTTCTCTTCTCTCCCGGACTCTACTGGTGGGACGAGGCGGTTTATCTGGGTCTGGGGAAGGGGATACAGGAAGGGAGGTATTCGCTGGACGGGAGGACCCTGGAATCCTTCCGCCCGCCATTGTTCCCCCTGATCATTTCCCCGCTCTCGGGAAACCCGGAGGCTGTCCGTGTTCTGGTGGCCATTATATCGGTTTTTTCGGTGATAACGGCATATTACCTCGCAAGGGAATTGTTCGGAAAGAGGGCTGCACTCTGGTCCGCATTATTTCTATCAACGAATCAACTGTTCATGTTTTTCAGCACGAAAGCACTCACCGAACCCCTTTTCATAATCTTCTTATCACTTTCACTGATATTCCTTTTAAGAAGAGAGAGAGGCCCGGTTTTCCCGGTACTGTCAGGGATATTCTGTGGTCTTGCCTTCATGACTAGATATCTGGGAACGATACTTATCATATCCTATCTGTTGTTTTTCCTGTACATTTTATTTTTCCGCAAAGGGAGAAGACAAGTTCTCTGGAATATGGTCATGGTTTCCATAGGATTACTGATAGCACTTACTCCCTGGTTTGCCATGAATAGCTATCACTATGGAAATGTATTAGGAGGCTATCTGGAGAATTTCACTGTCTATTCTGATGCAATCCCTTCTGATATGTCTCAGTATTTCGTCCAGTTTAACAGGATATTCGGATATCAGATTATATTCATCCTTGGAGGCCTGTATTTCACCCTGAAATCGAAGAATAGGGACCACATTATTCTCCTGTCCATTCTTTTCATACTGCCGCTGATATTCTACATTTTTGCTCCCCATAAGGAGGCCC
>CAZEXF010000107.1:0-4216 GCA_964516855.1 uncultured archaeon
CTGCCGGAACAGGATAAGGAACTTCTGCGAGAGCAACCCCGAGGACAGCAGGTGCAAGCGGCTTAAGTACGAGTACTGCAAGGAGAACCTCGACGACGCCGAGTGCAGGGCGGAGATAATGGAGGCGTGCAGGGCGAATTACAACGACGTCGTATGCGAGAGGCTTGGTAACATATACAACAAGCTGGCCGAGAAGCAGCCTACCGTTGCCAACACAGCGCCCACCTGGCTCAAGGCGGTCACGGCAAGACTGAAAAGCAGGATAACCTCGCAGGTGGGGGCAACATCTGCTTCCGCGAACAATACGGGAAATCAGGGAGGCCAGTGAGGTGAGCGTATGAAACTGCTGGCAATAATCACGGCATTGTTCCTGATCGCTGTGGTCCTGACAAGCGGATGCGTGCAGAATACGGAGATGACGGGAGATCAGCAGCAGGATGGACAGGAGGCCCCTGAAGACATTGCGTACGATGCGCTTGAGCAGGAAATGGAGCAGGCGTTAGAGAACATGAGCTTCGAGGACCTCGAAAGCGAGATACTGGGTGAGGGGTAATCCTCTTTTCTTTATTTTTTATTGGCCTGTGAGTAATTAATATACATGAGGTCCATTCTTCTCAGAAGTCTTTCCGTCCGTTTCAATGATGTCAGGGCCGTGGATAACGTATCGTTCAGCGTGAGAAAGGGGGAGATAACCGGACTGGTCGGGCCTAACGGGAGCGGGAAGAGCACGATTCTCAGGATCCTGACCGGGCTCGTCAAGCCGGACTCAGGTTCGATAATAATCGATGATCACACCATAGATACGAAGGACAACGAATTCAAGAGGATTATAGGATATTCCCCCCAGGACAACTCCTTCTTCAAAAAGCTGACCGTCAGGGAGAACCTGGAATATTTCGCGAGCCTGTACAACATAGGCGAAAACCTTGATAAGCTGACGGGAAACCTGACGAGGGCGCTGGGGATCAATGACAAGATAGAAGAGCTTGCCGAGAATCTTTCCGGGGGGATGAAGAGGAGGCTGAACATCGCGTGCTCGCTGATGCACAGGCCGGAGATACTTCTGCTGGACGAGCCCAGCATAGAGCTCGACCCGGTTTCGAGGAACTCCCTGTGGGAGCTTATAAGGTCCATAAACGATAACGGGACGACCATAATCGTATCCACTAACATAATGGAGGAGGCGCAGGCATTGTGCGACAAGCTCGTTTTCCTGAGCGAAGGAAAGGTTTACATGCAGGGAAACACGAACGAAGTGCTGGGTTCGGTATTCGGGAGAGGTTCATATTAAGGTGATGTCTATTGAAAATATCAAAGATACTCAAGAATGACCTGAAGGTCTTTGTAAGGGACATCCGGAGCTTTATCCTGCTTTTCCTGACGCCCATATGCATAGTGATCCTGATCGGATCGGCCTTCCTTAGCACGGAGCCCAGAAACGTCCCCATAATAGTGTGCGGTGAGGAGAACGAATTCTACGGCAACTTCATAGGGCTGGTCAAGACCTCCGAAGTCTTTGAAATAGAAGAGCAGCATTTGAACTGCGAGGAGCTGATATCAGACCAGCTGAGTTACGGGAAGGTCAGGGCGGGCGTCCTGACACCCGCGAACGAGTTCGAAGACGAGGTGAATGTCTATATCGACAACACGAAGCCCATCAGCGTCTATATCGAATCGTATTTCAATTTCCTGATGAAGGACCTGTCCAAGAAGATTTACACCAACATCTTCATGAAAATGGTCAGTGACGTCAAGAACGCGAGCCGTGAAATCAACAAGACGTATGACGAGCTGACCCTCGGGCAGAACCAGATCGACGTCATTATCAGCGATATCAATTCTCTCCAGTCCACCGTCAAGGAAAACAGGGAAAAGATCAGCGACCTGAAAGATGCCAGGGATAAATTGAACAGCGCAGTCATTTCCATGGGCACCGACAGGGAGAAGATCACGGAGTTTCACACCGTTATCGACGACATCGAGTCCGATATCTCCGCGCTGTCCCTCCTGATCGCGGATAACGAATCGAACCAGTCCTCGGAAATGCAGCAGAGGCTGAACCTCATCCAGAACAGCATAGACGACCTTAGACTGATGGTTGATCAGGAGAACGAGCACCTCTCGACCACGGAAAACTACATCAATCTCGCAAAGAATTCGATGAACACCGTCGATTTCGACACGATCGAGAACGAATTCGATGACATCGACCTTTCCATCAATCTTGCGTCTTCAGAGTTAAGGTCGCTGAAGGAAAAACTCGGGGAGCTGAAGGATAAACTGAATGCGGCCAAGTCGTACATAAGCAGTATAACGGAACAGGATGCGGAAAGATACCTTAACCCCATAGAGTCCTCGATAGAACGCTATTTCGGAAAGAAGAAATACATCGATTTCGTGTTCCCGAGCATACTCATAATGATACTGATGCTCATGTCGACCTTCCTCTCCTCCATAGCCTTCATCCGCCAGAGGAACTCCGGTATGATGAAGAGGATGGCCATAACCCCCACAGGGAAAAACTTCTTTCTGCTGGAGAACACCATCAAAAACATAATAATATCGATCATCCCTCTCCCCTTCATACTCATAGCGGGCTATCTGGTGCTGGGAGTCCAGATAACCATGTCAAACATACTGCCGATAGTCCTGATATGCGGGGTTTCGGTCATAATATTCATTCTTCTGGGCCTGATCATAGCGTCCTTTTCCAAGACGGAGACGACCGCCATATTGTCTTCCCTGATAATCATAACCCCGATGATCTTCCTGTCCGGTGCCTTCTCCCCTTCCGAAGCCTTTGCCGGAGCAATAAAAGGGATATCCGCCTTTCTGCCGATGACGATCTCTTCCAGGCTGCTGGAAGGTTTCATGTTCTATGAACTCCCTTCCGCGCAGATGGTTACTCTTTTCTCCTACCTTTTCGTCTACATTATAATAGCGTTCCTTCTCGTGAGGATAGCGATGGTGAAGGGGTTCAAACAATAACTAGTGCCTCAGCGGGACGAACACGCACCCGCCGTGCTTCTCGGTCACCAGCCCGTTTTTTGTCTTCCTGATCAGGAGGAGTTCCTGGTGCATCGGCCCTCCCACGGGTGCGAGAAGAATGCCTCCCTCCCTGAGCTGCCTTATCAGGGCTTCCGGGACCTCCGGGCAGGCGCAGGCAACCATTATCCTGTCGAAGGGCTTTTCCCTTTCCAGGCCGAGGGAGCCGTCGGAGTGGACGATCCTGACGTTCCCGTGACCCGATTTCCTGAGGTTGTCCTTTGCGAAATCCGCAAGCTCCCTGTCGAGCTCCGTCGCGTAAATCATTCCCCTTTTCCCGGCCAGCTCGGCCATCAGGGCGGCGTTGTATCCCGATCCGGCCCCCACCTCGAGGACCTTCTCCCCTCCGGTTATGTCCGCGAGCTCCAGCATTATGGCGACCATGTGCGGCGCTGAAATTGTCTGCCCCGAAGGTATCGAAAGCGGATAATCGGCATAGGCGAACTCCCTGTCCCGGGGGAGGACGAAATCCTCCCTGGGGACCTTCCTGAAGGCTCTGATCACCCTTTCACTCTTCAGGTAGCCCTCCGATACGAGATCCTGAATGAGTTTTTCCTTTTCACTGGATATCTTCATTTAAAAATATTATAGATCAAGCTTTTTTATGTCTGATTCGAATCCGGGCATATGGGGCAATAAGGAATGCATATCCTGCGGTGCCTGCTGCTACGAGAATTTCGGGAAACTCTGCAACTATCAGAAGATACGTGATAACAAGTCGTTCTGCAAAATTTATGACGAAAGGCCCGGGATGTGCAGTGCCCATTTCTGCGGCCACCTTGAAACGGAAGAGGAAAGGGAAGAGTACAGGAGGATCGCGAGGGAGATACTCCACACCGCCCCGGAGAAGGTCGGATCGGCTGTCTGAATTTCTTGGAAAATCCCGGTATATGATTTCTTCGATTATTTTTAAAAATTGCGCGAAAATCATCGAAAATTGCCCACCGAAAGCTTTATAAATATAAAATACTACTAATAAGTAGTTAATATATAATAAAAATGGGGGTGGAAGAATGACTACAAGTAAAATGAATATACTGTTCCACGATGAGGTTTTGGAAGAAGTTGAAAATATTCTGGGTAAGGGGCCTCATTATATACCTCTGGCTATAGAGTTTGCGTTTCCTGGAGGTGTAGATAATACGGGTGCCGGAATGGACCTTACCAATGA
>CAZEXF010000108.1:0-1381 GCA_964516855.1 uncultured archaeon
GGGGATGGATCCAGCAGCAGAACCAGATCCTCAACGTCAGGGGTCCGACGAAACTCGTTGTAGTGATTGTTGAACACCCGTCTGAAATAACCAGGGGCTCCACCTTTGAACTGAAAGGCTATGTCAACAACACGGGGGACACCGAGACGAACAACGTCTGGCTGAACTGGACACTGCCTGAAGAATGGAGCAATCAGTCAGGAGAAAAGAACCTTTTCAACCAGACGATCTGTCCGGGATGCATCCTTTGGAACAACATGACCGTTTCCACCGACATTGCCGCGGAACTGGGAACGCAGGAAATCGAGCTCCGGGCGGAATCGAATGAGGAAGCAGAGGAATGGGAGACGGAAGAAATCGATGCCTATGCGAATACGAACACGACGAACGTATGGCTTGACGATTTGAACCCTTACAGGAATTCCACTTTGACGGTTGTCGCCCAGATTTCGTATGACAACGGTACAGCAATAGGGGGGGAGACCCTTTCTTTCGGAATAGGGGGAGAAAACCTCGGGTCCAATTCAACCAATTCGACGGGTCAAGCAATACTGACCGTTTACGTGCCTTACACCCTTCCCGAAGGACCGAGCACGGTCAACGTAACCTATCCCGGATCCCCCTCTGTATTTTCAAACCCGTCCCACAACGACAGCGGATCCGTCGATGTAAATGACCAGATAATCATCGAAAACGTCTCCGCGTCCCCCCAGCAGCAGGGATACGGGCAGAACGTTTCGATATCCGCGGACGTCTGGTCAAGGGTGGAGGTCTCGGATGTTCGGATGAACGTGACGTATCCGAACGGAAGCTGGTTGTGGATCAGCCTCTCCAAGGGATCAGGTAATACCTATTCCGGATCGTTCCGGGATCTCTGGAAGAGGGACAATTATTCATACTATATAAACTCTTCGAACCTGGCCGGGTTTTCAAATGAAACTTCCTCATCCCCGGGCATGTTCTACCTACGTGCCAATGCAACTTTTATGATAAGCACCGGTAAGCCGGATTACGGTTCAAACGCGGAGATCAGTCTCCAGACCAGAGACTGGTGGAATGATTCATGGTATTACAGGAAGAAGATTGACGTGGAGGAAAAAAGCGGAAGCCCCCTTTCAGACTACCAGGTAAGGATCGAGATAAACACGAGTGATTTGCTGGGCACGGGAAGGATTCAGGGAGACTGCGACGACATAAGGTTCGTCTCATTCAATGAAACCACCGATGTTTTCGAACCCCTGGACTACTGGTACGAGGACTGGTGCGGGGAGGAGAACACCACCTACTGGGTTGATATACCATACCTGGAATCATCCCAGAACACCTCGATTTATTTTTATTACGGCAATCCCGGCATCGGAAACGAAAGCAACATCAGCGA
>CAZEXF010000108.1:1391-4153 GCA_964516855.1 uncultured archaeon
CGGGGACGATTTCAACAGGCCTGATTCGGCTGACGTGGGGAACGGATGGACCGAGGATTACCCTTCCTATTCGAGTGTTGAGGGAGGGAGGCTGAAGATCGATTCAGAAACGAACCTCGGGACCGCCTGGAAGCAGGTCCATCACAGCGTGGACTCCCCTGGCACGGACTACGTGATTGAATTCAACGGGCTGGTGAACCAGACAGACAAGTATACGTATGCTAACTATTTCGGGGAGCAGAGCAACAGAAGATCGGCATTCGCGTTCGGAGATGCTTCTGTAATAAAATATCTTAATAGCAGCACTTTCGAAGACACTTCCTTCCCCTATTCGGTCCAGACTAAGTACGAATTCAGTATTTATCACAACAGATCCAGCGGCAAGTCGGATTACTACGTAAACGGGAACCTTGAGGCAGAGAGGTCTGACCCGGGATCATCCGTTTCCTATATAAATGAGATCGCATTCGGGGGCATTTCCGGGTCCCTGTCTTACTGGGATGACGTAAGGATACGTAAATCGGTTTCCTCCGAACCCCTGGTTCATTTTTTCGGTGAAGTCCGGTTGAACAGTTCGCTCGAAGACACCGGACCGACAAACATTTCCGGGTACATGACGGTTGAGGTCGAAAGCAACCAGTCCGGTGACTGGACTCACGTGTCAATCCGGCTGAACGACAGCGATACGCAGAGCATCCGCAGCGTCGCAAGTTCCGGTTTCCTTGATATCAACGGGATATGGGATCCCTGGGACACCGACTCGTATCAGAGCGGGTGGTACAGGGTGAAGGTTTACCTGACGGATATAAATGATAATGTTCTGACGAATGATACGGGTGGAAACATAAGCTCAAGCAAGAAATTCTTTGTTGACACGGAAAACCCTAAATGGAGTCAGTCAGGGACGAATGACTCTTACCCCATCAAGGGAGGAATGATAAACCTTTACTCATACTGGACGGACAACAGGAATCTCAGGAACTGGACCTTCAGCTGGAACGCCACGGCATCCGGCCTGTGGGAAAACATGTCTTCCGGGAACTTCACCGGGACCGGCAACTGGAGCAACACGACCCAGACCGTCCTTCCCTCCCTTGAGGATACGTACGGATACAGGTTCTATGCCTGGGACGACCTCGGAAACATGAACGTAACCGATATTCTGACCTTTTCCGTTGCAGGTTACCTGGAAGTGAATCTTATCACGCCTATTGATTCAACCATAGTGGCGCAGAACACGACATTCCTTGCGAACGCGACCGTTTACTGCAGGGAAGGTTACTGCGGACAGGTGAGCGGAAGGATCCGGTACAACGGTTCATCCCAGTACCCGGACACCGACATCAGCGAGTCGTTCGCCAAACCCTTTTACACGATGGGCGATCCAAATCCTGCGGACTGCCTGGGCAATCCGCTGGAAAAGGACGAATACTGTAATATAACCTGGACGGTAAACGCCACCGGTGATATAGGATCCTACCATGAGGTGGGAGCGTTTTTGGAGAGCGACCTGGACAACGTCCCGGAAAACTCCACCTCCGGCAGAACCGTGAACATCGTATCCTGCATCCTTGACATAACCGTCCAGTGGGATTCGATATCCTTTGGGTTGCTCACTCCCGGTGACAGGGGGAACGCTTCCGGGAACGATAACGGGGAATACAACATAACGGTGGAGGATGTCACTACCTGCGGTATTGACGTATATCTACAGGGAACCGACCTGGAGAATTCAAGTCTTGGTTATACAATTAATGCTGAAAACATATCGTGGAACAACGTTTCGAATGATTACGGATCCTCGTATCCAATGAGCTCTTCCTGGCAGCTTGTCGGGGGAGGCGTTGAAGGAGGAACCAACCTGACAACGTGGTACTGGATAGATGTCCCCTTCGGAGTAGGAGCGGGAAACTATAACGGAACGGTTACTATAGAAGGAGTCGAGGCCGGTGAGTCCCCTTAGGTGATTGAATGATGAGAAAATTGATGATAATGGCGATGATCTGCCTGTTATCTCTTCAGGCGGCAGCCATTGCGGAAGGGAGGATATCACTGGGATCGGTTAAGGGAAACGATCATCTGGAAGCCATTGCAGGAGGCGAGGTCACGTTCAAGCTCCTGCTGTTCAACATACACGAAACCTCTGCGATGAAGGCATACCTGTCGATGACCAGGTATCCGGAGGGATGGAACGTGTCAATATCCCCCGGCAGCATCGAGCTCCCCTATCAGGAGCCCCGGCATGACATCGACATGGAGGAAGGATGCGAATATCTTTCGCTTCCGAACATGGAAGGCGTTATAAAAGTCACCCCGATATTCGTACGGGCATCGATCCCGCATTCGGCAGAGAAGGGGGATTACCACCTTATAGCGGAGGCGAATCTGGAGAATGGGGAAGGTCTGATCTCCACCACGCAGAGCAGGAGATTCTCATTCAGTGTTTCCGTGAAGGAAGACGGGCATGAAGAGGTCCAGGTGCAGAGCGAAGAGTCTCCCCGGTCCGAATCCCCGCCCCCTTCGCAGGAGGAAGGGGAAAATAAAACAGAGGAAAGACAAATAATAAACGAGACGTATCCTGAACCGGAAAGGTACGGAGAAACAGAGGAAGAGAATCCTGTTCAGGAGGGACCCTCCGGATTCACGGGCATGCTGACGGCAAGCCCGCTTATAGCGGTCAATGCCCTCGTCTGGACATTCGTGATCGTCCTTGTGGTAATCATATGGAGGAGAAGATGAACAAAGGAATCATAGTCGTCTTG
>CAZEXF010000109.1:0-4147 GCA_964516855.1 uncultured archaeon
AATAGACCGTGAAATTGTCTATGTTCTTCAGCGGCTTTCCCAGGCCCAGCATGCCCGACACGTTGTCTTCCGGAACTATCATTGAGACATTGGGATTGACCGTTATGTTTATACCGGAATATATGGAATTTACGGACCCGTTGAAGTTCTCCCAGTCCACGGTCACGTTTAGGGTATAATTCCCGGATTTCGTCCCGTTGAGACCGGTTATCAGGAAGGATTTCTCGCAGTATTTCCCCACCATTACCGTGCCGCAGGACTGGTTCGAGAAATTTGCGGTTATGTTCTGGTTGGAGAACGTCAGCGTGACGTTGGTATTCAGGGCAGAGCCGTTCTCGATATTGCTGACGTTGACCCACAGGGTGAACGACTCGTTCTCGTTCCAGGTTATCTTCGTGTAGGTGTAGTTCCCGGGCGAGACCGTCATGTTAAGGGTAGTCCAGAGATTGTCGGAAGAGAAGTCATCCGAACCCCATCCGGTATTGTTGTATTTGGATGCCGTGCAGTTCAGGGTGTAACTCCCTGCATACTCCGGGGAAATGAGCTTCACCATATACGTCCCGTTCCCGTAATCCGTTATGTTTTCGGAACTGACGTTCTTGTCGTAATATGTGCAGTTGAGGACGACACCCGCGATGTGTTCGTCTCCCCGGATATTGGTCACATCCACTGTGGCGTTCACCGTCCTGTTTATGAGCCCGATATCGTTGTGAACGGATGTAGAAACGTTGTAGACATCGGAAACGTTGAAAACGAAATAGGTATGGTTTATGAGCACCCAGTCCTCATCGTAGACCGAAAGGGTGGCGTTCCATTCGCCCGTTTCCGAGGATTCCGAAAGGGTGTGGTTGTTGGAATATACGTTATCCCCGGCCTGTATGTCCCCGTGCGTGCCGTCGTCGTAAAGAGCCGTCAGGATATCGTCCCCCGTCCCCGGCGTCCCCATATCAATTGTGGCATTCACTTTTCTTGTCAGGTTATGGGGATCGAAAGTTATGTTTGTCGCTATGACGAAAGTCTCTTTCCGGTTGAATACGTTGACCTTTGTCTGGTTGTAATAGACGATGCCTTCCAGATAGACGGCCCTCATTTCGGGTTCATACGTCAGTATCTGGACGTTGTTCACCATGAGCTGGCTCAGATTTTCCGTGAAAACGACGTCTCCCTGGGTGTCATTGAAGCGGACGACGGATACGTGCTCGAGCGAAAACCCCGGTGTCATGCTGACGTCCTGCAGGGTGATCCCGATCTTTCCTTCCGGGTTGCAGTTCTCGGCATAGAAATTCGGAACCGATTCGTTCAGGTTGATGACGCCGAAATCCCAGCTGGCATATTCCTCCGCCGCGTATGCCCACGAACCGGGATCGGTAATGTTGCCCCCGTTGAGGTAGGCCCCCCCTCCTAGGGCCCTGGACGCATCGAAATTCAGTCCCGAGCAGTTATCAGACCCCCTGGTTATGTCGTGGTCCCCGATGTTGGAGTACTCCTGCTCTATCTTGATGTAGGTCTGGTTGAGGTAGAATATGTACCTCTTGGTCATGTAACCTTCCCCCGTGGCGGTGTCCGGATCGTTCCAGAATGTCTCGAAGCCCTCCTGCTCCGCCACTATCCTGAGCGGACCCACGTATTTCCACGTAACGTTGTTCCTGAGATCGAAAGAGAAGTTATGGGTCCCGTTCGTATATCTCAGGTACTCGATCGTCCTCTCGTTCGTTCCCGGATTTCCGAATATGTCGTTGTAGGCAGGGGGCTGCCTGCCCTTCACCTTATAAAGGCCGGAGGTGTTCTCCGCCCTCCCCGTGTCCACATACCACTCCATCTTCGAGTTGGTTACGTTGAACTCCTCCAGGTCGCTCGTGTTGTAGTAGGTCATGCCGGACGGATAGGATGCAGGGTCCTTGTTTCCCCCCTCCAGATCGAAATACACGAAGAAATATCTCTTCTCGTAGGCAAGAGTCGTCCCGTTCATTATGAAGGTCAGGGTTCCTGCCGCATTCGTCGTCTTGTTGAAGCCGTCTTCCGGATCGAACTGGGACGGGACCTCCCGTATCACGGTCCCGTTTCCGGTGTATTCGATCACCCTCGTGCTGTTGACGTCGAAATCCCCCGAAGCGCTCATGTTCTGCAAAAGCCACGTATAGTTTACCGGGTATTCCACCACCCATTCTAGCCTGTCGTATTTGCTCGCGTTTATCTCCAGGCCGACCCTGAAGCTCCAGCTGTTGTTCCACCACTCGAAATCATAATACTTCTGGGATTCGGACGGAAAAAGAAGCAGGAAGCTGAAGGCTATCAGAAACAGAAACGGCAGGCAATATTTCTTCCTTCTCATACTCATCATTTTCCAAGAATTATCTTCTTCACCTTCTGATAGGACTTCTTGCTGATCAGGCCTTTCCTGAACGCGTCCTCTATCGCGCTCATGTGGGGGGTCCCTTCGCCCTCCTTACCTGCAGGGGAACCGGGAGCCGGAGACTTCCTGGCAGGGGGTCCCCCACCCCCTGCCGGCGATTTCGCCTCCTTTATCTGCCTTTCCAGGTCCGCGAGCTTCTCCTGATTCAGCTTCCTTGTCTTCTCGTACTCCTTCTTGGAAATCATCATCGCCTTCCTGCTCTCGTCAAGGGACTTCAGAAGCATCTCCACCTCTTCCTTTTCCTTCAAAATATCCTCAAGGCGTGATTCTCCGGATGGGGCGGTTCCGGCGGACGCGGCCCTGAGCTTGAGGGCCTCTATGTCCTCCCTAGTGACGAATTCCCCAATCTTCTTGTTGATCTCGTCAACGCTGCTCATTAGGCTTTCAGTCAGGGATTCGCTCCTGTCCTGCTTTCTCTTGTAGATGTCGAACTCCTCAAGCCTCGAGGAGAGATCCGCATACAGGCCGTGCATCTTGTCCGAAAGCTTCTGGATGTTAGCCTGCACCTCCCTCATCTCGTTCAGCCTTTCGGTGCTCTCCTTTCCCATGTTGATCATGTTTTCCAGGCTGCCTATGTTGGAAATCACGTGCTTCAGCCTCTCGAATATCTCCTCCACGTTCTTCATCTTCCCGTCTATCTTGTCCAGCTTTATGTCGTGGTCGGAGATCTGCCTGTCCCGCTTGCCCAAGGCCATCATTATCTTCTCGGGTTCGATCTGGGCCATCTTGTCGCTGATCTTCTGCATCTTCGTTTCCTGGTCCTTCATCATGGTCTCCCTCTGGAAGATTATCGACCTCAGCTCGGCCACGTTCTCCAGCGACCTCTGCACCTTCTCGTCCTGGATGCCCTTGAACTCCTTCATCGTCTCGACGCTTGCCTTGAGCTTCTCGATGTCCATCGAGAATTTGGAGAGCTTCTTCCTGATCTCTTCCGCGTCCTTCTGGCTTATCTTGGTCTCTATCCCGGAGACGATCCCCCTGACCTTCTCGGATATGTTGTTTTCAAGCTCGTCAAAATCAATCGAAGGAGGAGCGGCCTGGGCCGCAGGCGGGGCAATACCGCCTGCCTGGCCGGGAGCCGCACCCGGCAGGGGGGATTCATTCTTCACCTCTTTCAGGGCCTCGGCCGCCTTACTTGCCTCGTCCTTCTTCACCTTCTCCTCCGCGACCTTTATCTTCCTTTCTATCTCCTCGAGCCTATTCTGATTCTTCTGCCTGGTCTTGTTGTAATCGTCCTCCAGTATGGCGGCCTCATAATAAGCGTCCTCGAGCGATGAAAGAAGGGTCTCCACCTCCTCTTTCTGATGCTTCAGGTGCTCAAGGCTTTCTTCGGGAACGTCTTTCGAAATTTCCGGCTTCGCCTTGTCTTCACCGGCCGGGTTTTCCTTCACCTTCTTTTCCTCTGCCGGCTTCACCTTCTTTTTCACCCCTTTCACCCCCGCCATAATAACTAATTATACGTGATATTATAAATTGCTGTGACTTTAACGATTATCAGAAATACGGGATGATCATTTTTTAGGGTGGTAATTCCTCTTCATGATGATGGTATGGACCTTTGTCATTTCCATCAGGCTGTGGCGTATGCCTTCCCTTCCGATTCCAGAATCCTTGTCCCCTCCGAAAGGGAATAGACCTAAGCCATGAGAAGGGGAGGTGTTTACGCTGACGGTCCCGTCCTCCAGCCTAAGCCCCGCGTCCAGGGCCCTGTCAATGTCCCTCGTGAAAATGCAG
>CAZEXF010000110.1:0-4145 GCA_964516855.1 uncultured archaeon
TTTTGTCTTCGTTTAAGTACCTATCGAAGAGGCAGGAACCGGACATCAGGTAAACGGTTTCTCCTCCCAGGCGATATTTCTTATGGGCGGAATTTATGCAGTCGACACAGTATGGTGTTTCCGGCAATATCTTCATCCTGGGATTCGGTTTTTCATGCATATTTATTCTGGTATGATAAACTTATAAATTATTTACCGATAAGTGATATATAAAATATGAATCCATTTATAAGAATTAGTGGTTTATGTTGATATTATGAAATACGCCGACGAGGGGAATAACGGGAATTTTTTCAGGGATGATGAAAAGAGGAAGACATATGAAACCGGAATCAGGCGAGCCCTCAGAATCTACAAAAAGGAAGTGACTGGGGCATGCTCAGGGATTTCCAGGGAATTTCGAATAAACGGAGAAGAGGAGCCCGGAGAAGGCTATTCAGTACGCATCCCAGGCCACGGATCCGAGGAGAGCAGGAAGATAATGGAAAGCATTATGAAAGACCTGAAGAGCCTGGGTTCGATGGTCAAATCCTCCAAAAACGTTCTGATTAGAGGGAGGAATGAAGAAGGGAAGATAAATGCCCTGAAAAGGCTGATCTATGACATAGGGGCGAGGTTCGGGGAAAACCCGGAATTGAAGGGACTTTTCGACAAATGCGGGGACGCGCTGGGAGAATACGGGGAAGCCATCCCCTTCCAGGAGCCGCCCGAATATACCCGGGGCGGGGACCTCGAACTGGATGATCCCAAGAGGCCGTGGGATTAGCCGGGAGAAGACTTATAAACCTCACTTGTTCTTAATAATCATATCAGGTGATCGATACGGAGGAATGCCTGTTCTGCAAGATAGTGAAGAAGGAGATTCCGGCGGAAGTGATATACGATGACGCGGATTTCATTTCCTTCCTGGACATCAACCCGAGGAATCCCGGGCACGCCCTGGTCATACCCAAGAAGCACTACGAGACCATTCTTGACATGCCGGAAAGGGAGATCGGGGACCTGATGCTGATGGTGAGGAAGATCGCGGCCGCGGTCAAGGAGACCATGAAGGCGGACGGGATCTCGGTCGGCCAGAGCAACGGAAGGGCGGCGGGCCAGGTGATCCCCCACGTCCATTTCCACGTGATCCCCAGGTACCTCTCGGAGGGTCCGCCGGGGCTGGAGAGCATAGTTCCCGTGAAGAAGCTGCCCCCCGATACCATGAAGAAGGCGGCCGAGATGATCAGGCCGAACGTGGGGAAACCGGCATCTTCAAAGCCTTCCGGAAGCGCCGGGAAGCCGAAGAGGCCGAAACTCGAGGACGACTTCGATTTTTAGAGCAAATAAAAAAAAGGTAAAAAAGAGACACGGTCAGTAATTTCTATGTAGCTCGTTATGATGGATCAATCGTCAAAAAAAGTGGAATCTTTTACTTTTTCTTTTTCTTTGCCATAATAACCCCTCCTTGTCTAGAGGAGAAATTCTTTTCAGTTATTCTAATGTGCGAACGGATAATAAAGACATGAGTTTTTCTGGCGGAAATTGAAAGGGGAATCATATGCTCTTCTCGAGAATTATCCTGTTTTCCTCAATCTTCGGTTTCTTGGCCACTTCGATGAAGTTGAATCCGCATTTGACCAGGTAAGACAGCATCTCCCTGCGGCTGTTCTTGGTCTTTATCTTTATTTTTTCGTATCCCCTTTTCCTCGCCCAGCTTTCCTGGTATTCCATCATTGCAGTAAGAATGCCCCTCCTCCTGAATTCCGGGTCAACGCCCGCCAGCCAGCAGTAAAGAGAGCCGTCCCCGTACCTGTCATAGCTTATCATGTAGCCGGCCCCCTTTCCGTCGAGTGTGGCCAATAATATAAGCCTTTCCTTCCCTTCGTACCTTCTCTCGAAGAAGGCCTTGGAGCATTGTCCCCCGAATTCAGCGATCTTCCTGTCCACCTTCATGGCCTCTTCGATCGGGACTTCCTTTACCATGATTTTTGCCATGATTATGACAATGCCCTTTAAAATATAAAATCTTAGACTGAAAATCACGCTCGAAGATAACTATTTATTAATTCGCATAATATTAGTTTGATATACGCGCCGATAGTCTAGCCTGGTAGGACACAGACACGATCGGTATGCTTGGAAAAGGATAGCGCGGGAGCGCGATGATCGTGGTGCAAGCCTTCCAAGCCTGTGACCCGGGTTCAAAATCAGCCCTTTTCTTCCCGAAGAAAAGGTTTGAGATCCCAAAAGAAGGGATTTACAAATGCTGCATGATTCTCCCGGTCGGCGCATTCTTCTCCCTTTCCATGGTCTCCATTTTATTAATAAGCAGGGATAAATAGAAAGATGGAAAAGGCTGCGATAGAGGTCAGGAAGCTAAGGAAGGTTTTCAACGGCGGAGTGAATGCGGTCGACGGTATAGACCTCAAGGTCAGGAAGGGCGAGATATTCGGGCTTCTCGGGCCCAACGGGGCCGGCAAGACCACCACGATCAGGATGCTGGCCACGATGACCCGTCCAACGTCCGGCCAGGCCTTTGTGTGCGGAACTGACGTTACTGAAGAGCCGGATACCGTGCGTCACTGCATAGGGATAGTGTTCCAGGACCCGGCCATAGACGACCAGCTGACCGGGAGGGAGAACCTCGATTTCCATGCCAGGATGTACGGGATGCCCAGGAAGGAGAGGGAGGAAAGGATAAGGAAGGTCCTTGACCTCGTGGAACTCTCCGGCAGGGCAAACGACCTGGCAGAGAAATATTCCGGGGGCATGAAGCGCAGGCTCGAGATCGCCAGAGGCCTGATGCACCACCCCAAGGTGCTTTTCCTCGACGAGCCGACGCTCGGGCTGGACGCCCAGACGAGAAGGGTGATATGGGAGCACATAATGAGGCTTAACAGGGAATACGGAATCACCATCATACTCACGACCCATTACATGGAGGAGGCCGATTTTCTCTGCGGAAGGGTTGCCATCGTTGACCACGGGAGGATTCTCGCCCTTGACACACCCTCGAAACTGAAGGAATCCCTAGGAGGGGACGTCATTACCCTGAAGGTCAGCGATGCCATGAAGATGGCGGAGATAGCGGGATCGATTAGCGGAGCCGGGAAGGTCAAGCGGCACGACGGCTCGGTCTCGGTCACCATGAAGAACGCCGGGACCAGGATACCGGAACTTCTCAAGAGGGCCGACGGGGAGAAGGTGGAAGTGGAGTCTGTAGACCTCCACAAGCCGACGCTCGAGGACGTCTTCATACATTTCACCGGCAAGACCATCAGGGAGCACGAAGCTACCGCAGGAGACGCGTTCAGGCAGCGGGTCCGTATGGTACGGGGAAGGAGATGATGACATGAATCTCAACGCGATTTACGTGATGTGGCTCAGGGAGATGAAGAAGTACGTAAGGAACAGGAGCAGGCTGGCCGGGAACCTCGCCATGCCCTTCTTCTTCCTGGCCTTCCTCGGGATGGGGTTCAATTCCCTCGGGATCACGGGCCTTCCGGAGGGCACGTCCTATATAGATTTCCTGGCCCCGGGAATAGTGGCCATGACCCTGCTCTTCGGATCCATGTTCGCCGGAGTGTCCATACTTTTCGACAGGCAGTTCGGTTTCCTTAAGGAGATCATGGTCTCCCCGGTCGACAGGACATCGATAGTAATCGGGAGGATATTCGCCGGCATGACGAGCGGCGTGATACAGGCATTCTTCATACTGGCGATCAGCATACTCATGGGCGTCAGGATATCCAATCCCCTGGGGCTCCTTGCTTCAGTGGCTTTCATACTGCTGATAGCGGTTTCCTTCGTGGGCCTGGGGATAACCATCGCCTCCCGGATCGAGGACATGCACGGGTTCCAGATGATAATGAACTTCCTGGTCATGCCCACGTTCCTGCTTTCTGGCGCCCTCTTCCCCCTGGACAAGCTGCCGGTCTGGCTCGCGTTCATATCATATCTCGACCCGCTGACGTACGGGGTGGACGGGCTGAGGGGGCTAATCATAGGGACCTCCCACATGCCCGTGATTCTGGATTTCGCGATTCTTGGGTGCTTCTGCCTCGCAATGATAGCCCTTGCGACGCACATGTTCAACAAGACGGAAGTCTGAATATCACGCAGGATTTAAAACGAACAGAATTCATCTTCTCCGCAACCCATGA